>NZ_QGQU01000007.1:0-107570 GCF_003173795.1 Pseudoalteromonas sp. meg-B1
TCAGTTTCAATTGAGACTCTAAATTTGTTTGCCTCACTACCTAAGTAGCTTGGCTGTTAGAACTCAATCTGTACGAGTGCCCACACAGATGATTGCTTTATATTGTTAAAGAACGTTGCGATTAAAGCGTTAAACTTTACCTCGCTAGGGCTGCGCATATTACGCTTTCCTATTTTTTTGTCAACACTTAATTTTGTTAAACTCGAAAGTTTTCAGAACTAAGTTTTACTCGACTCACTGAGTAGCTCGTGCCTCGCTATGCGTTGCGCTCTGCCGTCTCAGTGGGGTCGCATTATAGGGAGATCCGAAAACAGATCAACCCTTTTTTGAAGAAAACTTGAAATAAATGACTGTTCGCTGGATATTTAGACTAAACGCTTAAAAAGACAACTAAAGCTAATCATATTTCGCCTTTAAAGCTGTAAAAACTTATTTTTTGGAAAAATCTTTTCATAGTTATTGTAGCGATTACTAAGAAAACAAATTGTTTAGCTTTATATGGCCATTTAGATTAGTGGCGAATAAGTACATCAGGCAAGGACTCTACTATATAAAGTTAATGAGCTATTGGAGGGTATCAACTATTTCGAACTTTTTTATATTAATAACTATAAACTGTAAAAGTCGTTACATGGTCATATATTTATTAGTCTAAATAGCTTTACTTATAAATAGAAAGATAGCAGTCCTAAACGCTCGCATTATGATTCGTCGATTCTAGTTAGGCTATTTTATTAGATGAAAGGAATGAGAATAAATTTGCTATTAATAATAGAGCTAAAAGCTTTATTCATTTTGTGTGAATTTTAGATATTAAAAAGCCGAGCATAAGCTCGGCTTTTTGGTGTCTCTTTAAGACTTACTCTGCAGACTGCGCGTCTTCTTGAACTTCTTCGCTCGCCGCTGGGCGACCAACTAGTTCAATATAAGCCATTGGTGCATTATCACCAGCACGGAAGCCACACTTAAGAATACGAGTGTAACCACCTGGACGATCCGCATTACGAGGACCGATTTCACTGAATAACTTACCAACTACTTCATTATCACGCGTGCGAGCAAACGCTAAACGGCGATTTGCTACACTGTCAGTCTTAGCCAGTGTGATTAAAGGTTCAATTACACGGCGTAACTCTTTCGCTTTAGGCAAAGTAGTTTTGATGATTTCATGTTTCACCAAAGAACCTGCCATATTGCTGAACATCGCTTTACGATGGCTACTGTTACGGTTTAATTGACGACCACTCTTACGATGGCGCATGACCCTATCCTTCTAACTAAACTAATATAGTGATTTAGATTATTCAGCTAGGCTTGCAGGCGGCCAATTTTCTAGGCGCATGCCTAGAGAAAGACCACGTGAAGCTAGCACGTCTTTTATTTCAGTTAGAGACTTCTTACCTAGATTAGGCGTTTTAAGAAGCTCAACTTCAGTGCGCTGAACTAAATCACCGATATATTGAATTTGCTCGGCTTTCAAACAGTTTGCTGAACGTACTGTTAATTCAAGATCATCAACTGGACGAAGTAGAATAGGATCGAATTCTGGCTTCTCTTCTTTCTCTTCTGGCTCTGTTACATCACGTAAATCTACGAATGCATCTAATTGCTCAGCTAAGATAGTAGACGCACGGCGGATCGCTTCTTCAGGATCTAAGGTGCCGTTTGTTTCCATATCAATGATTAACTTGTCTAAATCTGTACGTTGCTCAACACGGGCTGATTCAACCGAGTACGCAATACGTTCAACTGGGCTGAATGATGCATCAAGCAGCAATCGACCAATTGGACGCTCATCGTCATCAGAGGATAAACGACTAGATGCCGGCACATAACCACGACCACGCTCAACACGAATACGCATGCTGATCTCGCTGTTATTTGTTGTTAAATTACAAATAACATGATCTGGGTTAGCAATTGTTACATCGCCATCGTGCTGAATATCTGCCGCAGTCACAGGGCCTACACCAGATTTAGTCAGGGTCAGAAAAACTTCATCTTTGCCTTCTAACGTTACCGCTAGACCTTTAAGGTTTAGTAGTATTTCAATGATGTCTTCTTGTACGCCTTCTTTCGCGCTGTACTCATGCAATACACCGTCGATTTCAACTTCAGTTACTGCACATCCAGGCATAGATGATAACAGTATACGGCGTAAGGCATTACCCAAAGTGTGACCAAAGCCACGCTCGAGTGGTTCTAAAACTACTTTAGAACGCGTTGGGTTGATAGCGTCGATATCGACTAACCTTGGTTTTAGAAATTCTGTAACAGAACCCTGCATTTTATCCTCTCTTAACTCTTAACTTTACTTAGAGTAAAGTTCGACGATTAGTTGTTCATTAATGTCCGCAGACAGATCTGAACGCTCAGGTAGGCGCTTGAAGCTACCTTCCAATTTCTTACCGTCAACTTCAACCCAAGTCGGCTTTTCACGTTGCTCAGCCAACTCTAGAGCAGCGATGATACGTGCTTGTGTTTTAGACTTCTCACGGATTACAACAGTATCTTCTGGAGTAATTACGTATGAAGGAATATTCACAACACGACCATTAACTAGAATCGCTTTGTGGCTTACTAACTGACGTGCTTCAGCGCGTGTGCTAGCAAAACCCATGCGATATACAACATTGTCTAAACGTTGCTCTAAAAGCTGTAACAAGTTTTCACCTGTGTTGCCTTTAAGGCGAGCAGCTTCTTTGTAGTAGTTACGGAATTGCTTTTCTAATACACCGTAAATACGACGTACTTTTTGCTTTTCACGTAATTGTAAACCGTAATCAGATAAGCGTCCTTTACGAGCGCCGTGCTGACCAGGTGCAGTCTCAAGTTTACACTTAGAGTCGATAGCTCTTACGCCGCTCTTAAGGAACAGGTCAGTACCTTCACGACGACTCAGCTTGAGCTTAGGGCCCAAATATCTTGCCATGTTATTTCTCCTAACCTATTGTTAAACGCGACGTTTCTTCGGTGGACGACAACCATTATGTGGTATTGGCGTCACGTCAGTAATGTTGGTGATACGGTAACCAGCAGCATTCAAAGCACGTACAGCAGATTCACGACCTGGACCTGGACCTTTGATGAAAACTTCTAGATTTTTTAAACCGTATTCTTGAGCAGCAGTACCTGCACGCTCTGCAGCAACCTGAGCAGCGAATGGAGTAGATTTACGTGAACCACGGAAACCTGAACCACCGGCAGTAGCCCATGATAGTGCATTACCTTGACGGTCGGTAATCGTTACAATAGTGTTGTTGAAAGACGCATGAACATGAGCCATACCATCAGCAACTTGCTTTTTAACCTTTTTACGACGAATTGGTGTCTTAGCCATTTTACTATCCCCTTATCGCTTAATAGGCTTACGAGGACCCTTACGGGTACGCGCGTTAGTCTTTGTTCTTTGACCACGAAGTGGTAAAGAGCGACGGTGACGTAGGCCACGGAAACAACCAAGGTCCATAAGGCGCTTGATATTCAAAGTAACTTCACGACGAAGGTCACCTTCTACAGTGTACTTGCCAACTGCTTCACGCAGTACGTCAAGTGTTTCGTCTGAAAGTTCACCGATTTTTGTGGTCTCGGCGATACCAGTCGCTTCTAAGATAGCCTTAGAGCGAGTCTTACCTATGCCATAAATAGCTGTTAAACCAATAACTGCATGTTTATGATCAGGGACGTTAATGCCAGCGATACGGGCCACTAACACATCTCCTATATTTGAATTTGGTAATCATCTGTTTGAAAAGCCCGTAAGGATACTCAAACGAAGACCAAATCACAACTAAAAACACAGGCCGAGAAACCTCAGCCTGCACGACTGTTTACTTAGCCTTGCCTTTGCTTATGCTTAGGCTCACTGCAAATTACGCGTACTACACCAGCACGTTTAATAACTTTACAGTTACGGCATATTTTCTTAACGGAAGCACGTACTTTCATTGCTCAACTCCGTAAACTGACCTTATCGACCGTAGCCTTTAAGGTTCGCTTTTTTCAGCACAGAATCATACTGATGTGACATCAGATGCGTCTGTACTTGTGCCATAAAGTCCATGATTACAACAACGATAATCAAAATTGATGTACCGCCGAAATAGAATGGCGTTTGCCATGCCATAGTCATGAATTCGGGCACCAGACAGATAAAGGTTATATACAAAGCACCTGCCAATGTCAGGCGTGTCATCACTTTATCAATGTATTTAGATGTCTGCTCACCTGGACGAATACCTGGGATAAATGCGCCAGATTTTTTCAGGTTGTCTGCTGTTTCACGCGGGTTAAAAACCAACGCTGTGTAGAAAAAGCAGAAGAAGATGATAGCCGCAGCTAAAACCATTGCATACAAAGGCTGACCTGGAGTCAACGTTGTAGCAATTGCTTGTAGCACATCAGCAACCGGACCTTCACCCTGGCCGAACCAGCTTGCAATTGTACCAGGGAACAGAATTATACTGCTAGCGAAGATTGGTGGAATAACACCCGCCATATTTACTTTCAGAGGTAAATGCGTGCTTTGAGCAGCAAATACTTGACGACCTTGTTGACGTTTGGCGTAGTTAACAACAATACGTCGTTGACCACGTTCAAAGAATACAACAAGATAAGTAACAGCGAATACTATAACCGCAACCATCAACAGTACAAAAACATTCAAATCACCTTGGCGCGCCATTTCGGCTGTCGAACCAATAGCAGACGGCAGGTTAGCTACAATACCAACAAATATTAGAACTGAGATACCGTTACCGATACCACGTTCTGTTATCTGTTCGCCCAACCACATAAGGAACATAGTACCGGTTACTAAACTCACCACTGCGGTGAAATAGAATCCCATACCTGGGTTAACAACTAACCCGTTCATCATGCCCGGTAAGCTTGTGGCAATACCGATTGATTGGATAGTAGCAAGCACAAGCGTGCCGTAGCGTGTGTACTGGCTTATCTTTTTACGCCCTTGCTCACCTTCTTTCTTAAGCTCTATAAACGGCGGATACATATGCGTTAATAGTTGCGTAATAATCGAAGCCGAGATATACGGCATGATACCCAGTGCTAACACTGAAGCTCGCTCAAGCGCACCACCGCTAAACATGTTGAACATCTCAACAATGGTGCCCTTTTGTTGCTCGAAGAAATCGGCAAGTACAGCGGCGTCAATCCCAGGGATCGGCACAAATGAACCTAGACGGTAAATTATGATAGCACCCAATACGAAGAGTAATCGGCGCTTCAATTCCGAAAGTCCACCTTGTGCACTTTGTGTATCTTGACCTGGTTTAGCCATTAGTACTTCCTTAGTCTTCTACCTTGCCTCCGGCAGCTTCGATAGCTTCGCGTGCACCTTTAGAAGCCTTAAGGCCTTTAACGGTAACAGCGCGTGAAACTTCGCCAGATTTAACAACTTTAACGAACTGAACGTTCTTTTTAACTAGACCAGCTGCTTGTAACGCGCTTAGGTCTACCACATCGCCTTCAACTTTAGCGATTTCGTATAGGTTAATTTCTGCAGATACTAAAGATTTGCGAGAAGTGAAACCGAACTTAGGTAGACGACGTTGCATAGGCATTTGACCGCCTTCGAAACCAACGCGTACTTTACCGCCAGAACGTGATTTTTGACCTTTGTGACCACGGCCACCAGTCTTACCAAGACCAGAACCGATACCACGACCAACACGTTTTGGAGCAGTTTTTGAACCTGCAGCAGGTGAAAGTGTATTCAAATGCATCGAATTACCCCTCTACCTTAACCATGTAATAAACCTGGTTAATCATACCACGCACACATGCTGTGTCTTCTAACTCAACAGTGTGATTGATACGACGTAAACCAAGACCGCGTAATGTAGCTTTATGCTTCGGTAAACGACCGATAGAGCTTTTTACTTGTGTTACTTTTACAGTTTTATTAGCCATGGTTTACCCCAAAATCTCATCTACTCGAAGACCACGTTTTGCAGCGATCGACTGAGGAGAATTCATGTTCTCAAGTGCTGAGATCGTTGCACGTACAACGTTGATCGGGTTAGTAGAACCGTAACATTTAGAAAGTACGTTCTGCACACCAGTCACTTCAAGTACTGCACGCATAGCACCACCTGCAATGATACCAGTACCTTCAGATGCTGGTTTCATAAACACTTGTGAGCCAGCATGACGTCCTTTAACAGGATGCTGTAATGTGTTGCCATTTAGGTCTACGTTGATCATGTTACGACGTGCTTTTTCCATTGCTTTTTGAATAGCAGCTGGAACTTCACGTGCTTTACCATAACCGAAACCTACTTTACCTGCGCCATCACCAACTACAGTTAGTGCAGTAAAGCTAAAGATACGACCACCTTTAACTACTTTAGACACACGGTTCACCGCGATTAGCTTTTCAGCTAAATCAGGCTGTTGTTGCTTTGCTTCTACGTTAGCCATTGTCTACTCCTAGAATTGCAAACCGGCTTCACGCGCAGCATCAGCTAGCGCCTTCACACGGCCGTGATATTTAAAGCCACTGCGATCAAAAGCAATCTTTTCGATGCCTTTGTCAGCCGCACGTTCAGCAACCGCTTTACCAACTGCTTGTGCAGCTGCAACGTTGCCTGTGCCTTTAACTGTTTCGCTAATAGCTTTCTCAACAGTAGAAGCAGCAGCCAGTACATTACCCTCAGCGTTTACAACTTGAGCGTAAATGTGACGTGGCGTGCGGTGGATAACAAGACGCGTTGTGCCTTGTTCAATATAATTTCTACGAGTGCGTTTAGCACGACGTAGACGAGCTGTTTTTTTATCCATCGTCTTACCTTACTTCTTCTTAGCCTCTTTACGGCGTACATTCTCATCTGAATAACGAACACCTTTACCTTTATAAGGCTCAGGTTTACGGTATGCACGAATGTTAGCAGCTGTTTGACCAACTAACTGCTTGTCTACGCCCTTAACTAGAACTTCTGTTTGGCTTGGAGTTTCAATCGTAATTCCTTCAGGAACTGCGAAATTAACCGGGTGCGAGAAACCAAGAGTTAAGTCTAAAACTTTGCCCTTAGCTGCAGCACGGTAACCAACACCTACTAACTGAAGTTTCTTCTCGTAACCTTCATGCGTACCAACAACCATGTTGTTGATTAGAGCGCGAGCAGTACCTGCTTGTGCCCATGCATTGGCTACGCCTTCACGAGGTAAAGTTGTAATAACGTTGTCGTTAACTTGTACTTCAACTGCATCGTTGATTGTACGAGTAAGTTCACCGTTTTTGCCTTTAACTGTGATTTCCTGGCCTTTTAATGTAACTTCTACACCGGCAGGAACGTTTATTGGTGCCTTTGCTATGCGAGACATAGTTCCCCTCCGATTAAGCTACAAAACCAATGATTTCACCACCAACGCCTGCACTACGTGCTGCGCGGTCTGTCATTAGGCCTTTAGAAGTTGATACGATAGCGATACCTAAACCACCCATTACCTTCGGTAATTCGTCACGTCTCTTATAGATACGTAGACCAGGGCGACTTACACGCTGGATATTTTCAATAACAGCTTTGCCTTCGAAGTACTTTAACTCGATAGAAAGCTCAGGTTTAACATCACCACTTACTGCGAAGTCTGCGATGTAACCTTCATTTTTTAATACATTAGCTACTGCTACTTTCAGTTTCGAATTAGGCATCGTTACAGATACTTTCTTCGCTGACTGACCGTTACGGATTCGTGTAAATAAATCCGCGATAGGATCTTGCAAGCTCATAGTCTTACTCCCATGATTCTATTACCAGCTAGCCTTTTTAAGGCCAGGAATTTCACCGCGCATAGCTGCTTCGCGAACTTTAATACGGCTCATGCCGAATTTGCGAAGGAAACCATGTGGGCGGCCCGTAATGTTACAACGATTACGTTGACGTGCAGGGCTAGAATCACGAGGTAAAGCTTGTAGCTTAAGTACCGCGTCCCAACGATCATCTTCAGATGTATTAACATCACTGATGATAGCTTTTAGTGCTGCACGCTTTTCAGCGTACTGAGCAACTAGTTTAGTGCGCTTTGCTTCGCGCGCTTTCATAGAATTCTTTGCCATAACCCTACCCTTATTTCTTGAATGGGAAGTTAAACGCTTCTAACAACGCACGGCCTTCCTCATCTGATTTCGCAGATGTAGTGATTGTGATATCCATACCGCGTACACGGTCTACTTTATCATAATCAATTTCTGGGAAGATGATTTGTTCACGTACGCCCATGCTGTAGTTACCGCGTCCATCAAAAGACTTAGCACTCACACCACGGAAGTCACGGATACGTGGGATAGCGATTGAAACCAAACGCTCAAAAAAGTCCCACATACGCTCGCCGCGTAGGGTTACTTTACAACCAATCGGGTAACCTTCACGCACTTTGAAGCCAGCAACAGATTTGCGTGCTTTAGTGATTAAAGGTTTCTGACCAGAGATAGCTTCTAGATCCGCAACAGCGTTATCTAAAATCTTCTTGTCAGCTAAGGCTTCGCCCACACCCATATTTAATGTGATCTTCTCGATCTGAGGGACTTGCATGACAGAGCTGAAACCAAACTTCTCTTGAAGTTCAGCAACTACTTTGTCTTTATATACTTCATGCAGTTTCGCCATCATTCTACTCCAACTATTAGATAGTTTTACCAGTAGATTTAAAGATACGTAATTTCTTACCATCTTCAATCTTGAAACCTACACGATCTGCTTTGCTCGTTTCCGAGTTGTAGATCGCAACGTTTGATACGTCGATAGACGCTTCTTTCTCAACAATACCGCCAGCTTGGTTCAACTGTGGAACCGGCTTTTGGTGTTTCTTGATTAAGTTAATGCCTTCGACAAATACTCGACCAGACTCGGTTACAACTGAAAGCACTTTGCCGCGCTTACCTTTGTCTTTACCTGCTAGTACGATTACTTCGTCATCACGACGGATTTTTGCTGCCATGATAGACTCCTTACAGTACTTCTGGGGCTAGTGAAACGATTTTCATGAACTTTTCATTACGAAGTTCGCGAGTCACAGGGCCGAAAATACGAGTACCAATAGGCTGCAAGTTATCATTTAAGATAACAGCCGCATTGCTGTCGAAACGGATCAATGAACCGTCTGGACGACGAACGCCTTTTTTGGTACGCACAACTACCGCGTTTTTAACATCACCTTTCTTCACTTTACCGCGAGGAATCGCTTCTTTTACAGAAACTTTAATGATATCGCCAATCGCTGCATAGCGACGGTGTGAACCACCAAGGACTTTTATACACTGCACTTTGCGAGCGCCGCTGTTATCAGCAACTTCCAGCTGAGTTTGCATTTGGATCATGTTAATGACCTCCGGTGTAGTAATTACAACTTGTCTTAAATTTGTTTAAAATCAAGACATTTCGATTGAATTCCACTCAAAAAACATACTAGATGTCTCTTAAGGGCGGGCAATTGTATCAGCATTGAGGGGGGAGTGGTAGGTTATTTTTTAATTAATTTAATGCGGAGGCTAAATTAGAAACTGGTTATTTATGCTATCTATCTAAATTACAGGTGGTTATAAAACAAACAAGGCACCTTTACGGTGCCTTGTTTTATATCAGTAATTAAAATTAGCCAAACAAGCCTTTTAATTTGTCTTTAATTTTGTCTTTAGCTTTTTCTTTTGCTTCATCTTTAGCCGCACTGCCTATATCTAATTTTATACCAACATCATGGAATGGGCCTTTTATCCTCAGTGGAATTTTAAAGCCAGTGCTATCATCAGTAGTACCTTGACCTTCAATAGAGTCAACGAGACCTGTTACTAGGCGGTAATTAACCTGAGTTTGCGGTAAATCAACGTCTCCTTCACCTGAAATACGTATTAAGGGGCTGATCAACGATAAATCAGTATTTTTGCCTACGCCATTGGTAAAGTTAAAACTACCAGAAAGTGCAGAGAAATCTGTTTTCTCAGATTCCTCAAATCCTGTATCTAATCCCTCAGACACGGCATTAAAGTTGCCTTTAACTAGCTCTTTCCCCTTACGCACCATTTCTGCTACGTTTGCTCCCTTAACTGCACCATCAGCGAACTTGAATCCTAGTTTACCATTAAGCGCGTTAATAAACGTTTTTTGGCTTTGCCCTGCTGTGGTTAGATTCCAGTTTAAAGAGCCCTTGCCCATTAGCTTATCAAAGCCTGCAGCATCGCTAAGTAATGGCTGTGCGTCTATTTTATCTAAATCGAAGTTGGTTGCTATTTTATAAGGGGTATTTTGAGCATTGATAGTCACCACCCCTTTACCTGTTCCTTCATAAGCCGCAAAGCTGTCTAAACTTAATTTAGCAACGCTATTTTTTAGTGCCACAGTAAACTGGTTTGCGCCGAGTTTAATATCGTTCGCTTTTAAGCCACTTGAACGGACAATCACATTTGCATCTAATGCATTCAAGCCACTTAAATCAATTTTAGTATCATCCCACACTATTGGCTCTGCAGGCTTAGAGTCGTCTTTTGCTGGGACTTCTTTTTTAGCTACGGTTTCAGGTAAGTAAGGATTTAAATCAAGCATGCCTAAGTCAATATCAGCATTAACAGCTAAGCGACTGCCTAAATTTAACTTACTTTTACCTTTAATCTCGAGTGCATCGAGCGTTGCTACTAATTCAGTTAAGTTAAACTCTTCACCGAGTAAGTGCATTTCGGCATTGATGCTAAAGGCGTTAAACGCATTGTTTTTAGCGTTTAAGTCAACTCCTTGCCAGTTAGCAATATTTTTAACCGAATCACCGTTAAGTGTTAAAAGTCCTTTAATGTCTTGGCCTTGTTTGGCTATGCTGCCATCAAACATTAGATCTACTAAACGTGAGTTAAGCGTTTGCTTTACATTAAATGTGGCGCCTTCAATCGCTTTTGCTGGTGTATTAAGTTTTACATCAAGCTCAAATCGCTCTTGCATATAAGTAATAGCACCGGTTACTTCAAGCTGTTTACGCAGTGAAGGCAGTAATATAGCCAGTTCTAAATCGCTAATTTGTTGTTTAGCACCCGTTTGACCATCTAAATAAGTAAATGACCCGCCATAAATAGCGACTTCACCTAATTGAATATCAAAGTTTTCAGGTAGTTTGACAGCCTCTCCCGCTTGAGTTTGTTGCTCTGGTTGCTTGGCCACTGCATCAAATAACTGCCAGTTTGCTTTGCCGCTTTTATCGGTTTCTAGCAAAATATCAGGCTCATTAATTACAAACTTTTCTAGCTTTAGTTCGCCACCGAGTAATGAAAGCCAAGGAATATGAACAGCAAGTTGCTGCATACTCGCCATATCAGCGCGAGAGCCGCTCGGCATATTAGCAAAATGCACATCATTAAGTTCTAACTTTAATGCAGGAAATACACTGAGGGTTTTATCGCCCTTTATGGTTAATGTGCGCCCGGTTGTTTTTTCAACCTGCTCAGACACTTTATTAAAAATGGTATCAGTAGGAATTAAAAAAGGTGCAGCAACAATTAACGCTATGCATAGCAATAATATGACACCAATAACTTTAAATAAGGTCTTCATGATCATCCTTTCAAACGTGCAAATAATGTTCTTATCATAGCGGGAGTTAGCGCGAAAAGCATTGTCCAGTAACGAAAAATCTACTTTCCTAAATTCTTATGTAGGTATGTAAATCGTGATTGAAACATTTTGATACCTTTAGGTTACAAAAAACAATTGACCCGATGATACCCTTAGGTTACATTGATACCCAAAGGTTACATTGAATATTAATATTTTCACAGGATGGATTTTATGAAACAACAAGATATTAAAACTGAAGAACAGTTTATGGGTCAAAACATATTTCTTAGTATAAGCACAAGTATGGTTTTTTTACTTCTCAGTGTTAACTCAGTAATAAAACAAGATATTGACGGGCTTTTAACTGTTGGAATGGGCGTTTTATTTTATATAGTTATAATAGCTATTTATATAACTAAAGCAGGCTTTCCATTAAAAATGTATTTTCAATATGCTTATAAAGATGAATTCCTAAATACTATTGACACGAGTGCCTATAAACATTCAATTTTTGCACTTGTTTTTTGCCTACTTGGTGTTTTTTATAAAGGCGATGCTATAGCTAGTGAGGTTTCGCATGCAGCTATGGCAGTATTCTACTTAGGTATCATGCTCTTGGCATATGGCACTTCATTGTTTTGGCAAAGCCGCGATTAGGAAATAATGTGCAAAACCATATAGCTGAATTTCGTAAAGAAGCAGGGCTTTCACAGCAAGAACTGGCCGATGCGATTAATGTTTCACGAAAAACCATTAGCACGGTTGAAACATCTCGTTTTACACCCTCGGTGATCATTGCCTTAAAAATAGCACAGCACTTTAATACCTCAGTTGAACGGCTGTTTTCACTCGATGAACACGATTAATACAGTAATGATGCAATCTTAAGGTTTTCAGTACTATCTTGATTGCATCCCTTCTATTCTTCGGTATGATCCCCGCCCCTGTTGTATTTAGCCTAAATAAGCTAAAATGAAGCGACTAAAAAATATATCTAACCGGAGAGTCTACAAGGCATGAAGAAACTGCTAATTTCACCGTCAAAAATGGCATTAGGCGAGCAAGAAAGTCAAATTTATCAAAATATTCTGAAACAATCTTCAGAGCTAAGCCTAAACCTGATGGCTGTGAAAGTGGAAAACCATCCAGAAGACTTTTTAGGTTGGTGTTACGAGCTATTAAATGCAAGCCGCGACCGCATTAATTACGACTTACTTGAAACCCAGCAATTACCATTATTAAAAAAGTTGCATGACCAACTTATTTCAGCCATTAGCTTTTTACAGTTAAAAACATTACGGGTAGCGCCTTGGCCAGTAGTGAGTATGTTTGTAGAGCAACATAAAGAACTGGTGGCACTTGATGAGCAATTACGTTTAACTACTTATATTGCAGGCCTGCGTGAAAAGCCGTTAAAAGATATGATCCCTGAAGACTTACTCGCTTTTAGCGGTAAGCATATGGCATCACTCGATCCGAGTACTTATAACTTTGATGTAGAATGGTTTGCCTCTACTAAAAGCGCCAAAGGTTTTCACCAGATGCTGGCTGATTTGCCAGGCGCATTCGACGATGCACTCAGCAACATTCCACTTGAGGGTGATGTAGCGCTAGGTAATTACCAACAATTTGTAATTGCTTATTTGAGTGCATTTAATGGTAGTGATGAAAAACCAACTCTGGCGCCTGCCACCCGTTTATTAGCAATGCGTCGCCCTGATGTGTTTACTCCAATTAGTAACAGTCGCTTAGATGCACTTTGCTCCGCACTTGGTATCACCAAATTAAATAACCGTGACTTTGAGCGTTACTGGCAAGATGTAGTACAAAGCATTCACGCTATGTCATGGTTTAAAATGGCCAATGCTGGTAATGAACTAGAAACACAGTTGGTGGACATTAAAGCGCTTATACCTTGCTTTTTTTACTATGCAGATACTAATACTGCAGATAACTCTAACTACATTAAGCTACTTAATAAACCTACACGTAGCACTTCTAGCAGCAGTAAAGCGCCACGCCGAGGCAAAGAATCTGCTGAGATTTTAGTGGATCGCGCTCTTGCTGCTGATGATGTTCCAGAGCATATTCGTGCTAAACGTGACTCTATTATTAGCGAAGTACAAAAAGGCCGCGGTGTTAACGAAACAATTACCCTAATGCGTGCCATTTTTGGTTAATTAACCCACAAGAAAAATAAAATAGCCTAGCAGCGCTTTGATGGTGCAGCTAGGCTATTTTTTGCACCAGCAAAGTGAACCTGCTAAATAATTACTTTTCTATCCCTACCTCATATTATTTTCAATACATTGTTTTAAATAATAAAAATAATTTATAAACGAATAAGTTTAATTTGGCACACACAGTGCAAATACCCCATTAGTAACATAATAAAATGCCGCCAAACAAAAGGTTGTAGTCGTTCATAATAAAAAGCCTTGGCGTGCAAAATCATACAATGGGAAATGAGACATGCTAAAACTACAAAAAACAATATTGATCAGTGCATTGGCATTAACAGGAATGACATCAACTACTGCATTTGCTGAAGTAACAGCAAATGCAGCAGCCACTTCAAACTACTTATGGCGCGGACAAGAGCAAACTGGGGGCGATGCAGCTGTATCTGGCGGTATTGATTACGCTAATGAATCTGGCTTTTATGCGGGTACTTGGGCGTCAAATGCGTCTTGGGCCGATGAAATGACCTACGAGCTAGACTTATACGCAGGTTTTGGCGGCGCAATTAATGAAAGCGTGAGTTATGACGTAGGGTATATCTATTATGCCTACCCTGATGCGGCATCAGGTGCAGATGCAGATTTTTCTGAAGTCTACGGTAGCATTAGTGTGCAAGGCTTTACATTTGGTGCAGCCGTACTTGCAACTTCTGCTGCCAATGGTGACGGTACTGATTTTGGTGATTCATTGTATCTAAATGCCGATTACAGCTTCGCTGTTGGTAGCAATGGCACAGAAATGGCGCTACACATAGGGCATTACTCAGGCGATTTCATCGGTGATGACAATATTATTGATTATGGTGTATCTGTGTCTAAAGATGGTTTTACTTTTGGCCTATCAGATAACGACATGGACGGCTCAGATGTAAAAGCTTATGTAGCCTATGCTGTAGACTTTAACCTATAAAAAGAATGTGTTACTTGCTGCAACACTAAGGGGCCGTAAGGCCCTTTCTCGATTAGAGCGGTTTAAAAATGCTCATAATCCTCTCTAGGGTTAGCTACTAAAGCGCCCTACTATATTACCCGCCTCGGTCAATCAACGACTACCTAGCTGCCGTTAAATATTTCCGCGTTATGCTAACTCGCTTAAATAAGCATTATTGTGTATTGGCATTATATTCTCTGTTTCAAATAAGCTTTTTATACCAATTCGCTAAAATAAAAGGCCGCACGAAATGCGGCCTTTAAATAACTTAGCGTTAAAACTTAGCTAAATTATTTTTATTGTCTTTATCTACAAGCTTAATGTAAGGGTCTATCCCAGCGTACATGGGTTTTTCTTTTACTTTAAGTTCGATGGTGTTTGCACCTGACACTATTTGATGTTTTTGTGAATAAATCACAAAGTCTTCGGCTAGAAGGTTTTCAGGATCATCATTAAATAATGCAATATCAATCATTTCATCAAGTGGTTGTTCGGTTTCTTCACCTTGGCCATCGGCACGCTGTTTCGTTGCTTCAACGCTCAGTGTTACCGTGTAAAAACCCTCGCTATCAGTGCTATCTGTAATCGATACCTCTTTCATTTCAAGCTCATAAAGTGTTATATACTTAAACTGATCATCAATAAAGCGTTGCTCTGCTTTTGTTGCATCTCGTTTTAAATAACTGAGTAAATCGAGTGTGGTGGGGTATGGCGTTGATTGGTATTTAAACTCATTCAAAAATGCTTTAAGTGCTGCATTTAAGCGTTTTTCACCTAAGCGATCATATAGCGCCATCATCACAACAGAACCTTTATTGTAGTGAAGATACTGCTGAGCCTGCGTTTTATACAGCGGCATTTCTTCAAACGCTTCCCCTGTACGACCCATTAAGTATTTGTCTAGCTCGTATTTTAAAAACTTACGTAGCTTCTCGGCGCCAAAGCGTTTTTTTAACACCATAAGCGCACTGTATTGGGAGAGCGTTTCTGATATAACGGCACTGCCCTCTACATTAGCCCCTGATACTTGATGTCCCCACCATTGGTGCGCCACTTCATGTGCGGTTACATAATAAGGGAGGTCAACTTTACTCTCATCCCTTAAATCTGTAACAAAACCAATACTTTCTGAGTAAGGCACTGTATTGGCAAAACTTTGCGCAAATGAGCGATATTTTGGAAACTCAATAATACGTAACTGCTTATGCTGATACGGGCCAAATGCTTGGGTATAGTAATCTATTGAGTCTTGTACCGACTCAATCATACGGTCAACATTCCATGCATGATCTTTGTGGTAGTACACTTCAATATTTACACCGTTATGCTCAACCTTTTTGCTTTCAAGTTCAGCCGAAAGCACAGAATAAAAGTTTAAAATAGGGGCATCCATTTCATAAACAAAAGTACGGCGCCCGTCTTTTACACTCTCACTTTTTAAGTAACCAGGTGTAATTGCAAATTGCGACTCATCGGTAGTTACCGTTGCTTTATAGCTTATAAACCCATTATCAGGACCAAACTCATTTTGCGTATAATAGCGGCTGTCTTCTAGTTTATGCGCACGTTCAAGTTCGGGTAAATCGTGCTTACGACGCTCATACTTATCCGCAATTTGAAAATACCTTTGATAACCAAAATTCGGTAATAACTCTCTATTATTTATAAATGTACCGTTATACACCAGCTGAGTATCTGAATACCTATCAACAAAACCGTTATGCTCTCGGGAAACTGAAAGCTCACCTTCGCGAACTTCATTAGGCATTAGCGGTTGTTCAAACTCAAACCATACCATATCAAACTCAGGTAAACGCTCTACTATTTTACCGCCGGCCATTTTTACATCCCAGCTTTTAGCGTGGTTAGGCTCGTTAATTAACACACGGGCTATTGGCTCGTTAGCGGTATTAGTAAACTTAATTTTTGCAACGGCGGTTAATGCACGCTTTTTAGGGTAAATATCAATGTGTAAATTAACATCGGTTATTACAGGGAGTGGCAAATCTTTATATTGTGAAAACTCTTGTTCATAGCTTACTTGAAGGGTTTCGTTATCATCACTTGTTACAAACTCGTTGAGCATACGGGTGTTGTGATAAATGTTATAACCTGCTCCCACAAATACCAATAAACTTATAGCGGCAGCAATTTGACCTTTTAAAGACATGTTGTAACGTATTAAAGATAAGCGAGTGCGCAATGTTTGCGACGGGCCGCGATGCCATAAAGCAAACCCAACAATAGCCAAAAATACACTTAATGCGCCCCAATATAAGGTGTACCAATGCGCGCCTTGTAAAAAGTGTCCGTAACCGTTTATATCAGAATACGGTACGCTACTACTTTGCGAAAAGTGATACATGTGATGCTCAAATCCGTAAGCACCCATTACCATTTGGGCAATGTAATACAGAATAAATAACCCCATACCTATATATTTATTAGGGCTAATTATTTGCAAAAAGAACGCCAAAATAGCCATCATAATTAAAGGCAGTAACGTAAGATAACCTAACCTAAATAAGTACTGGCCAAGCTCTAGATTAAATTGCCCCTTAAATAGTTGTACTGCAATGGTAAACATCATACCTACTAAATAAAGACCACAAACCGCAGTGATTAACGCAATAATTTTAGATATCCAAAACACACTGTTATGAACTGGGAAACTGTCAACAATATCGCCCATACCACTGTGGCGCTCCCGCCAAACCAGCTCTGCGCTGTAATAAGCAATAATGATAAACATAAATAAGCTAGAGGTGTTTTGAATGATGCTCACCATATTTTGTGTCAGTGGCCAATCCGTTGTGCCATACGCGCCAATAGGAGCAAAGAGTGGCACAAGCAACATAGTAATACTTACACCGGCTAAAATCATAAAAGGCGCACTTAATATAACCTGCTTAAGTTCAAATAAGCTGCGCATTACTAGTTGCGATTGCGTATTGATCCCTTTTGATTTGTAATTTTTAGCCTTGCTAATAAGTGCTGCTTGTTTATTTTTTACAAACGTAGATACAGCAAATTGTTTTTTTTGTTTTTTAGTTACTACGCGATTACCTAACTTCCCTAGGCCAAAAAACATCGCTAAGCTTATTGCTACCCACAAAATACGGTTAATCAAAAAATCGCCCGAGAGCGTTAACACTTCGGTATTTTTATCACTTACAGTCCAATAACGGGTTAAGTCAATTAACGAACCTGACCCAAATGGATCGGCGTATACAACAATATCTCTAAATGCTAAGTCATCAAAGTAGATGCCCGCTATTTGGTAGGTTATAAAAATCACTACAGCTGTAACATATACCGCCATCATGGTTTTAAAATACACAGCCACACTATTAAAAATAGCCGAAAGTACTAACAAGCTGGGTATTGCTAAATATAAAAAAGGAGCTGTGTAATATATTAACTTATTAGGGCCTACTAGCTCACTATCGAGCCAGCCAACCAATAAACCAAATTGCGATCCAAAAAACACACCCAGCGGCACCGTTAAAAAAACAACTAGCACCACTAAGTAAGCACCAAAAAAACGCCCAGATTGATAAGCAAGAGGGTTAACCGGCTTACTAAACACCAACTCATCCATTTTGCTCTCACTGTTGCGAATAGCTGAGCTGGCAACAAAGTTAACCACTAAAAACATAGCAAGCGTACAAAAGGTAACCGTTAAAACCATAATGGTATAAGGCGAGTTCATATGAACATTAGCCCCGCCTAACGGAAGCTTACTACTAGAGCTTATAAAAAACGCCATAAAAAAGAAGATTAATGACGTCACATAAAACGAAGGTTGGCGCACAAAATAGCGCAGTTCAAACGCGAGCATATTAAAAAACATAGCGCCCCCTTATGCTACTTGGCTGTTACGATGATTAAGCAACGCAGAAAAATACACATCTTCTAGGTTTGCGTTACTCGTTTCAAAGCCTTCGGGTGCTTGCTCTGCTAATACATGTAATATGGTTTGCCCAGCAAATAAGCGTTTTGAAATAACAGGCAGTTGTGATTCAAGCTCTTGCGCTTCTTCTTGGCTCATGGCCTTGCGCCAAATTTGCCCTTGCAGTTTATCGGTAAGGGCAATTGGGTTACCCTCTAATAGTATTTTACCGCCAGCCAGTACAGCCATGTTTGGGCAAAGCTCTGCTACATCTTCAACAATGTGGGTCGATAATATAACTACTTTTTGCTCGCCTAAGCTTACTAACAAGTTATGAAAACGATTTCGCTCCTCAGGATCTAAACCTGCAGTTGGCTCATCAACAATTAGTAAATCAGGGTCGCCCAATAATGCTTGTGCAATACCAAAACGCTGGCGCATACCCCCCGAAAAACCACTAACGGCTTTTGAGCGATGTTGATATAAATTAGTATGTGCAAGCAAGCCTTCCACCGACTCTTTACGTTCTGCTTTGTTGTGAATACCTTTTAAAACAGCCATATGATCGAGTAAATCGTAAGCGTTAACACGCGGATATACACCAAAATCTTGTGGTAAATAGCCTAAACGCTGACGCAATGCTTGTGGGTCTTTAAACACATCAATGCCATCAAAAGTAATAGAGCCCTGATCAGCTGACTGCAATGTAGAAATAGTTCGCATTAACGACGATTTACCCGCACCATTTGGCCCAAGTAATCCGAACATACCTTTACCAATTGATAAATCAACACCTTGAAGTGCATGTACGCCGTTGTCGTAGGTTTTTGATAACCCTGTTATTGATAGCATTTTTTACTTCCTTGAATTGTAAGTATTATTTTTATGCTGCTTTATACCACATTAAAAACAGGAACATAAGTTAGTAACTAGTTAACTTTGTAACAATAAATAAACAGAAATTCATTCTAATAACACTTGCTTAGAAATGAGCCTCTCGGTATAAAAACAAAACACTCTAAAAATAAGAAGCGAACAGCCATGCAAGATCACAAAAGCCAACCATTAACCGATTTTATAGAATACCCGCCAGAGGCAATGCTCTCGCGCGCAAAGGAGTTTTTACAAACGAGCCAGCGCCGTCATAGTATTCGCAGTTTTAGTAACCGCCAGGTGCCAAAAGAAATCATCGAAATCTGCATTAAAGCAGCAGGTACAGCACCTAGTGGTGCAAACCACCAGCCTTGGCATTTTGTAGCCATTAATAGTAGTGATGTTAAAAAGCAAATACGAGAGGCCGCTGAAAAACTAGAGCGCTCTTTTTATGAAGGTCGCGCAGGCGAAGAATGGCTTGATGCATTGAAACCATTAGGTACCGATGCTAATAAACCCTATTTAGAGCACTCACCATGGTTGATTGCAGTGTTTAGTCAAAAAAAGGGGGGTGTAAATACGGACGATAAAAACACTAATTACTATGTACATGAATCGGTAGGGCTGGCCACTGGTTTTTTAATTCAAGCACTACACCGAGCAGGCCTTGCAACCCTTACCCACACCCCAAAACCAATGAGCTTTTTAACCGATATTTGTGGCCGTGATAAAGACAACGAACGTCCTTATATGCTATTAATTGCAGGCTACCCCGATGAGCATGCAACGGTGCCTCTGCATGCACTTGATAAAAAATCGCTGGATGAAATAGCCACATTTATTTAACCCGAACTCTGGTTATTTAGTTATTGGTTGATAATCCACTGCTATTTTATCGCCAGCCTTAAGGCCCGTAATAACATGTTGCTGATTATCAAACTGCTCACCTAAGCGTACAAAGCGACGCTCAATTTTGTCAGCGCTAATGACATACATCATACTGAGCTGTCCAAAATCATGTATCCAACGAGGATCTACCAGTACACCTTGGGTGCTTTTAAACGGTAAATGCAATTGTGCATATAACCCAGGGATCATCCCTGGCTGTGGTTCAATTTCTAGTCGTATAAGTAAGCTACGTGCAGCGTTATCAACAACAGGTATAATTTCACTGATATTGGCAGCTGTTGTCATATCGAGCGAAGGCAAACTCACGTTTAAACGATCGCCTAATTTAAGCTTTACTGCTTGTTGCTCTCGTACATTAAAGGCAAGTTGAAGTTGCTTTGGATTGTAAAGCGTTAACAACGGTATACCAGGTGTGGCTGTATCGCCAGGTTCGGCTAAACGCTCAACAACGACACCAGATATAGGGGCTTTAATTTGCGTGTAGTTAAGTGATACTTGCGCCTGGGTTTGCTGCTGCTTTGCTCCAGCTAAGTTGGCAGTTAAGTTATCAAATTTTGCTTTAGCATCATCAAGCTCACTCACTGGTACTAACCCTTTTGCCTGTAACTCAGTTACTCTAATAAGTTGCTTTTTAGCTTGGTTTAATGAGGCTTGCACCGCATTAATATTTGCCTCACTTTGTGCCAGCATCGCTTTAAAGTCATCTTGCTTAAGGGTGATTAATAAGTCACCTTGACTAACCTTATCACCGGCGCGCACTTTAAATTGCTTTACTTGTGCCATTACATTTGACGAAATTTGGGTGTTTTGTTTCGCAATTACACTCCCTGGTACATGCTCTGTTCGCGAAATAGTTTGCAGCTCAACAGTGACCACCTCACCTTGATATTGAGTAACTGGCATCTCTTTTAACCCTGCAGGTTGTTTATCACTAAAGCTACCGGCCATGTATAACACTGCTACAATAACCACAACCAATGCACTGATTGCGCCTAAAACTTTTGATTTACCCTGCATGTGCTTCTTCCTCTGGGTTTGTAAACACTAAATAATAAACAAGCGGTACAACAAATAACGAAAATACGGTAGACGCCACGATGCCAAAAATAATTGCTATGGCTAACCCGCTAAATACTGGGTCAAGTGTGATCACTAAGTTACCTAACAAAGTAGTTCCGGCGGTTAATAATACTGGGCGCATTCGTACCGTCCCTGCAGCAATAAGTGCCTCTTTTATTGCCATCCCCTGAGCACGTGCTTGGTTAATAAATTCGACTAAAATAAGTGAGTTACGAACGACAATACCTGCTAAGGCAATCATGCCTATCATCGCAGTAGCGGTAAATAATACCGGCTCAGGAGCCCCCGCTATGGTGCGTTCACCAAATTGATTGAGTAACCAAAACCCAGGCATAATACCAATCACAGTTAATGGAATAGCCGACATGATAATCAGCGATAAACTCGCCGACTGTGTTTGTACCCGTAAAATAATAAATATAGCACTGAGCGCAAAGGCAAAAGCAATGCCCATATCCCTGAACACATCAATGGTGATACGCCACTCACCTTCACCACTAAAGTTAACATCAGTTCCTTGCGGTAATTGCCATGGCGCGGTTCCACCATTATTAAAAAAGTGCCGTGTTAACCACGCGTTTTTTTCAAATCCTTCATTGCGTGCGTTCAAATCGGCATTTACATCCGCAATAACCTCTGCAGGCGTGCGTCCATTTAGTTCGGCCATCACATAAATAACGTCACGCTGATCTTTACGCATTAGTGTGTCGGCCACGTTTAATGGTTTAAACTCTCCCAGCTCTGAAAGCGACACTAAAGGTCTGGGGGCACTTGTTATACCTAACTCATTACTGGTTTTAGCTAAGTCCCTATCCCCTCTTACTTGCAGTGTAAGTAATTGTGAAAGCTGATTACGTTCGCTATAAGGCAATTGTAATTGTATAGGGACTGGCTGAGTTTCATCGCTTACGTACAACACTCCAACTTGTTGCCCCTGCGAAGCAATACTGAGTGTTTGTGCAATATTTTGGGTAGCAATAGCACTGAGCGCAGCTTTGGTTTTATCTGTAATAAAGCGCTGTAATGGCGCAGGAGCAACCAAAGAGGTATCAACCTCAACAACATGAGGCTCTTGGCGTAAACGTGCTGCAACATGTTGAGCAGCCTGCCTATGGGTATGCTCATCAACAAAGGGATCACGATACACTTCAGCAACTAAAGTACTCAACACCGGTGGCCCAGGTGGTACCTCTACCACTTTAATAACAATGCCATTTTTTGCTAAAGGAGCAAGTTGTTCGCGTAGCCGCATAACCACCCCATGTGATTGATGCTCTCGTGCTGATTTATCCACCAGCAATACTCTGAGTTCTGCTAAGTTAATGGCTTCACGGCGATAATAACCACGCACCATGCCATTAAAATCCATACTAGAGGGCTGCCCAATATATGCGGCTATTTCACTGACTTCATTTAACTGCCATGTGAGGGTTTGAATTTGCTTAGTAAATGCAGCCGTGCTCTCTAGATTAGTACCCTCTGGCATATCTATAAGTACTTGCAGCTCATTTTTGTTATCAAAGGGCAGGAGTTTTAATGGTACCAAGCGCATCACGGGTAACATGGCGCTGATAATAAACAATCCTAATGTTATCCATAGCACCCATTTAGCTTTCCCTTTAGAGGCAAGTAATGGACTGAGTAGTCTTTGGTATAAACCCGCTTTAGGCTCAAGCTCAGGTTGTTCTAAGGTGTTTGGTTTAAGCAATTTCATTGCCAGCCAAGGGGTGACAAAAAAGGCTACCAAAGTAGACACCATGACACTAATGGGCACGTTGAACGCCATAGGTGCCATATATGGCCCCATCATGCCGGTAATAAACGCCAGTGGAATAAACGCCACCATAATAGTCAATGTCGACATAAGCAAAGCATTTCGAATTTCGCTCATTGCGCCAACAACATTTTGTTTTTTATCGCCTTTGTTATTTATAAAGCGACTAATATTATCAATACCCGTGATTGGGTCGTCTACCAGTAAGCCTAATGATAAAATAAGCGCAAATAAGGTCACCCGATTAATGGTGTAACCAAATGCAAAATCTAATGAGAGTGTAATGCCATAACAAATAGGAACCGCCAGCCCAACCACTACGGCAGGACGCCAACCTAAAAACACGCCAACAAATATCACCACAGTAAACACTGCAAACACTAAACTTGATGTGAGGTTATTTACTTTTTCATTCGCAGTTTGGCCATAATCTCTGAGCACTGTATGGCTAACTTCTGGTGGCAGTAAAGTATTTGCAAGTTCATTCATCATGGTATGAACATCATTTGCAACAGCAACCGCATTAGTCCCTGCTTGCTTAGCTACGCTTAAAGTAACCATAGGCAACTGCTGCTGATCAGTTGATTGCGCTAACCATTGGTAATGCTCAGTTTCACTAGGGCCATCGCTGACTGTTGCAATGTCCATCAAGTAAACACTTTTACCATTAACCACATTAACAACTAATTGCTCTACCGCTGATTGTGTTCTTAGTACATCACCTGCCTGAATTGCAATTTGCTGCTGATTATCAACCACACTCCCTACTTGAGTGAGTTGGTTTGATACATTTAATGCGTAAAAAACATCGTTTACCGTGGTTTGATGGGCAGCCAGTGCGCTGGCATTTAAATTAATGGTAAGAGTGCGTGTACGCCCTGAAATTACTTTAACTTCACTGGTATGCTCAATGCGTTGTAAATTATTAGCAATTTCGTTAGCAAAACGGGTTAGTTCGTAATCACCATAGAGTTGCGGGTCTTTACTGTAAAGACCTAACATCACAATCGGCACGTCATCTACTTCTATTGGGCGAATTTGCCAACTTTTGATCACCGATGCCATTGTATGCTGATAACTATTTAATTTTGCATAGGTATCTAAAATTGCTTGTTCGCGGTTGTGCCCTACTTCAAAACGCAGCGTAACCACTGTACTGTTAGTTTGTGTGGTTGAGTAAATATGCTCAACTCCCACCAACTGGGCCAGTAACTTTTCGAGCGGTTGAGTTACTAACCTAGCGACTTCAGGCGCCTCAACGTTAGGTGCAGATACATAAATATCGAGCATGGGCACAGTAATTTGTGGCTCTTCTTCTCGAGGTGTCTGTTTTAGTGCAAATACCCCAAGTAACAAAGACATCACAAAAATAACAATCGGAATGCGACCACTTAAACTACTTTTTACCGCATTGTCTATTAAGCTCATCGCACTTAGTCCTTACAGAATAAACCATACAAGGTACCAAGCAGAACGACTGCATTTTCATCAATGACACGATAATAAATTGTTTGGCTCTCGCGGCGCGTAGCCACAATGTTTGCTTTACGCAACGCTGCTAAGTGCTGAGATAACGCAGACTGCGCTAATGGCACGGCTTCATTGAGCTGAGATACGCTCATTTCTGAATCTTGCAAAGAACATAAAATCATCAAGCGATTTTTATTGGCTAAAATTTTTAATAGCTGCTCGGCTTGTTCTACATTGCCGGCCATGGCAGTAAAGTCAATATTCATACTATGCTCTTATTCTAAAATAGAGTCTGAGTATAAGACGTTAGATTAGAAAAGTCTAATATTAGATTTTACTAATATAGATAAATCTAATATAGTGACTGTACTGAACTAAATAACTGGCCTACTATAATGAAGCTAAATAACGCACTCAGACTAATCGCTGGCATAATGATTATTGTGTCGCTTTTATTGCAAACTTATCACGATCCTAAGTGGATTTACTTTACAGCTTTTATCGCAGTAAATTTAATTCAATCAGCTTTTACTAGCTGGTGCCCAATGATCACTCTATTACGCAAACTTGGCTTTAAGGAATAAACACCATGCTTACCCCTATTCCAGATTTACTAAAAATAATTACTCCTAATCAGCGTCGTATTGATGCCGAACAAGCAAAGAAAGAGCTTGAGCAAAATAAAGGATTGTTGATTGATGTACGAGAACCCGCTGAACATGCCACCAAAGCAGCTATAGGCGCTATAAACATTCCTCGCGGGCTACTTGAAATGAAGCTCATGGAAATAGAAAAAGACGCAGCCCGTCCTATTTATTTACATTGCGCTAGTGGTGCGCGCGCAACATTAAGTGCAGAAGCGCTGACACGCGTAGGCTACGAAAACGTCACAGTTATTACCTGTAAAGCAGAAGATGTTTGTCAGGCATTTTAAATGCTAAGAATTAAATTACTCGGCGATCAACCGATCGCTGAGCTTTGTAACATAATCCAAATTAGAGAATTACAATGCTCAATTAAAATCAAAGATTGAAATTAATAAACTTCAAAGCTAGTGTATATAAAAAAGGAACACTCGTCTAAGGAAGACTTTATGAAAAAAGTTGCAGCTTTATTATTTTTACTCGGCATTGCTCACTCTGTAAATGCTGATGACAGCATAACCTTAATGGTATGTGAAGATTGTAATAATGACAGAGCCTCTGAACTAGCAAAAAGCATTGCACCATTAACTCAATGCCACACTACACTCTCTAATCAAAAAGCAGCGATTGCTGATCAAACATGTGATTCCAATCCGCATAAAGTTATTATTGTGGATGTCTCTGGTAACAACCATTCTGCATTTTTTGTAGGAAATCATAGTAAAAATGGGTCAGGTAAATATACAGAAGCTACGATATTAAATAAAAATGATCTGATTGCTATATCTAAACAAAAAGCAATTGATGAGCGTTTCTCAACATTTAAACACACTCTTCAGACTGAACTAGGCCTAATGTCATTTCATCAAATAAGTCAGCCTTCTCCTCTAGATAGACAAAACAACTGCCCCTCCCATATAAATAGTGCAGTAAAGGCTGTATTTGAAGAATATACATCATCACGAATTCAAAACTGGGTAAATCATAAAGTTGAAAAGAATATTAAAAACCCTGATAGCTTTTTTACATCAAAACCGATCATAGTTGGTGAAACCTTGTATCGGAATCCATGGAGTGAAATAAGTAAGAATTTAAATTTAGAAGTAAACCTTAACAACGGGAGCGACACGCAATACCGTGTTATTTTTTTAGCAAAGTGGATAAAAGAGCTAGGTGCGTTCACTTTATCGGTAAACCCTTATTTAACTTATTTAGACGGTATTGCATTAAATCACTTTAAAATATCGGCACCATCAATCTCCCATTGCTTAGAAAGTGCTCTAGATAAAAACCTGTCATCATCAATATCTTCATATATTTCGAATACTAATACTGAAGATACCTAGGATTAGCATGTTGTAGGCATCATCGGATGATGCCTACAAATAAACAAGCCAAAAAGTAATCTCTACTTAACCATATTCCATTAACTCCCTATTTAAATGACCTGATCATCTTTTTTCTTCAAGGAGTGTAACTAGCATTTGTTCGATATTTTTCACACTGTAGGCCAGCGAGCGAATAAGTTCGACTTGGCTTTGTGGCTCGTCTTGTTTTGCTTGAACGGGTTGTTCTGCCGTGAGGTTATCTTTTTGCGTTAAAATGGCTTCACGAAATCCACTGGCGTCAACTACCCCAAGTAACGATACCAACGCACCATGTCCCGACTGCCCTGCTGTTTCAAAGCTTAACCGGTATAGACCAAACATGCGCATTAGCGGCCCCTGACTCAACCCGACATCAGTGATTTTTTCTAGTGGAATCGATTTTTCTTCTTTAAATAAAATACCGCGCTTCACCACTAGCTTGCGCTCTAGTAAATCGGCCGACATAGCGGCTAATACTCGACTTGCGACTAACCACACTAAAAGTAATACAACGGGTAAAAGCACAATAGTTACAACTGGAAAAAGGCTAAATATTGCAGCTAAACACATCCAGTACTGTTTGACTTTGTTATCAAAAGTAGCACTTTTTAAAATTATATTAGACATCGTTTTATCACTTTTAAATTATAGTTTTTTTAAGTTACATTAATTACCAACTGTACACAATTCAATCAATTTGATAGTTAAAATCCAATAACCACTTTAATCGCAAGCGCGATAAATACCGCACCTAACAGCCTATCTAACCAGATATTTTGCTTAGTAAAACCAAAGCGCTTTTTAGACACCTCAGTAAGTAAAGCCACCAGTAGATACCAGCCAGTATCAATGACAAAAACCGTTAAGCACATAATAACGCCAATATTTAAAGTAAGGTTCTCTGGGTCGATAAATTGTGAAAATAACGCCAAAAAGAAAATTGCTAGTTTGGGGTTTAAAAATGCAATGGCAAAGCCATCTTGTAACGCCTTAGAGCTGCTCATGTCGCTTTGCTGAATGTTTAGCTCGCTGTCGTTGGGCTTTGAAAATAGTATTTTCAAACCTAAATATGCTAAATAGGCTGCCCCTAAATACACTAAAAATTGGTACACAGTAGGAAATTGCAACATCAATGCACCTAATCCCAACAGTGAAGCTGCGGCATATAAGCCCACTCCAAAACCATGGCTTAATGCTGCCAGCATGCCATTTTTCATACCACCGCTTAAGCTATGTTTTAATACCACAGCTAAACTGGGCCCGGGAGACATTGCCCCCATCATGCACACCAGTGCTAAGCTCAACCATAATGATAACGCCATTAATAACCCTTATATTTCTTCATTTTCAATAAGTAATGCATAACCATGCACCTGGCCATAAAAGCCTGTCAATGGCACTGCGTTTATTACTTTCCAACCGTCTTGGTTTAATTCCTGTATGCGATCATTTAGTGCGACTATATCTACCCCACCCAAAAAACGGGCCTTTCTGAATTCGATTACTTTTTGCATTATAAATACCTGCTTTATAGGCTGTATTCAAAATCGTAATGATGAATCCCTTGCTCAATCCGTATTTTCATACTGCCAGTTAGTCCTGCTAGCTCATCAGTGCCTGAGTCGGGCACCACTTTTAAAATCAAGCTGTCTTGGCCTTTATCCATAATACCAAAATGCTGCAGTACAAAACTGCCTTTCTTGCCCTCAAGCTCGCCTATCACTTGCTCTATTGCAACATAGCCAGCGCTGCCTTGGGTGGGAGTCATGGCGCTAAGCATTTCGCCTTGGCTAGTTGCCGTTAAGCTACCAGTAAATTGTTTATCAATCGACATCCGACCTAAATTAACGCCTTGCTGCCCATGTGCATACCCTTCTATAGGCGCTAATGTAACGGTAAACTCGCCTGTTATCTGTTTAGTTGTCATAATTTTTCCCTATTGATGATTTTTAATACTATTGATTTTTAATCTATTGATGCCATATCTATACCTTAATCATCAATAAGAATCTACTATGCCTACAGACAAGCCTGCTTCAGATAAAGCCGCCTTTAGCGCTTTATTCCCTATATTCAATTTTATTAAGCCTTATAAATGGGTGGTTTTAGGGGCTCTAGTAGCATTACTTGCCACCGCAGGGGTTAATTTATCGCTAGGCCAAGGCGTTAAGTTTGTGATTGATCATGGCTTTATTGCCGGCTCGCAAGCGCAATTACAACAAGCTGTTTTGGTATTAATTGGCTTGATCAGTTTATTGGCAGTGGGTACATTCAGCCGATTTTATTTAATGTCGTGGATTGGCGAACGAGTCAGTAATGACATTAGAAAAGCTGTATTCAATCGTATTGTTACCTTGCATCCGAGTTACTTTGAAGAAAATCGCAGCGGCGAGCTGATGTCGCGACTCACCACCGACACTACCTTATTACAATCTATTATCGGCTCATCATTTTCTATGGCGCTGCGAAGCGCGCTAATGTTAGTCGGTGGTTTAATTATGCTACTTGTTACTAATTTAAAGCTTACCTTAGTCGTCGTGGCCTGCGTCCCTTTAGTACTGGTGCCTATGTTAGTTTTTGGTAAAAAGGTACGCAAACTTGCAAGTTCTAGCCAAGATGCGATTGCAGATATCAGCACCTACGCGGGTGAGATCATTCAAAACATAAAAGTGGTACAGAGTTATAGCCATGAGCAGCAAGAGCAATCTGCTTTTGCTAATGAAACCGAAAAGGCCTTCAATGTTGCCAAAAGCCGCATTAAACAGCGCTCGTTTTTAATTGCAGCAGTTATTTTTCTTACCTTTAGTGCTATTAGTGCCATGCTCTGGGTAGGCGGTAGTGATGTGCTCGCAGGCACTATGACGGGCGGTGAACTCGGTGCTTTTGTGTTTTATGCCATTATGGTGGCCATGTCGGTAGCAACCGTTGCTGAGGTTTATGGTGAACTACAACGTGCCGCAGGAGCCGCAGCAAGATTGCTCGAACTGCTCGCCGTTAAAAGTAAAATACAAAATCCCGAAATTCCACAAGATGATCAGTTACATGCAACAACAAGTAACAGTGCAATTTCACTTGAAGGTATTAGTTTTAATTACCCTTCTCGCCCAGATGTAAGCGCATTAAATAATATCAGCTTAAATATTGAAACAGGTAAAACTGTGGCTATTGTTGGCCCTTCAGGTGCGGGTAAAACCACCTTGTTTGAACTGTTACAGCGTTTTTATGATCCTGCCAGCGGAACAATTAAATTTCATAATATAAATATTAAACAGTTGTCATTAAACACCTTACGCAACAAAATGGGTATGGTGGCACAAAACCCGATTTTATTTAGTTCTGATGTTATGCATAACATTCGCTATGGCAACCCAAGCGCCAGTGACGAGCAAGTTTATGCGGCCGCCAAACATGCACATGCTGATGAATTTATAAAACAGTTACCACAAGGCTATAACAGCTTTTTAGGTGAGCAAGGTGTTAGGCTTTCGGGCGGACAAAAGCAACGTATTGTTCTTGCTCGCGCCATTTTAAAAGACCCAGAAATACTACTACTCGATGAGGCGACCAGCGCGCTTGATGCGCAAAGCGAGCATCATGTTCAAGCCGCACTTGAACACTTAATGCAAAATAGAACAACGCTGATTATTGCTCATAGACTGGCCACGGTAAAACATGCCGATATGATTGTAGTAATGGAAAATGGCGAAATAAAAGCCACAGGCACTCATCAGCAATTAATGGCAAATAACCCTTTGTATCAAAAACTATGTGAATTACAGTTTAATTTAGATTGATTGCATTTTAGTTGCTACTTCTTTTTAAGCCATTTATTCATTGCGGTATCGTAAGCCTCAGTTAGCTTAGTTTTATCGCACTTTACACCAGCTATGTAACTATCGGGCAAGTCATTTTTTGGCATAACCCCAGCACCAACGGATACCTTTCTAAAACAGCTATCACCTCGTCGATAAGTGGTAAATTGCATATTTTTCTGCTCTATTTTTAATAGTGGCTTTACCTTGCCTGCATGCTCTTTTGAAACTGTAATACGCTTTTTCTGAGGGTCACTCTTTGCAGTATCAGAATAGCCAGTTTGTTGCTGTAAAATACTGTTGAGTCCTTTGTTTAAATCGATCTTTTTATAAGGCTTTAAAATTACAGGCTGAGTATTTTTCGTGGTGGTATTTAGCGGCTTAGTCGTTTTCTCTGTTTTTTTATAATTAATATTTAGTGGTTTTGATTGGGTTGCATTAATAAGCTCAATAGATTTAATCTCTGTATTTTTATTTGTATGAGCGCGTTGTTGAGGGACTTGTTGTATTGCTTTAATTTTGGCAGGCACACTTACCATATAAGCTTTAATTGGGGTTGATTGTGGCGGCTTTATTTTAGGTGCTTTTAATGAGGCAACAAAAAACAAAACTAATCCATGTAAACATACCGATAAAATAATTGCCGTGCGCCACGCTGCCATAAATATGTCCTTATCGAAGAACTATTTGTGACAGCTAACGCAGGCAAAAGTGCCATTAAAATATACAAAACCACGCATTTGCGCGGTTTTAGCTATTAACCTTGTGTATTAGGCACTATTTGAATTTCGACGCGGCGGTTTTGCGCGCGACCATTCGCGGTATCGTTAGTGGCAATTGGGCGTGATTCACCAAAGCCGCTCGTGCTTACTCGTGCAGCCATAATTTGTTGGTTTACCAAGTAATTTTTTACACTTTGTGCACGCTGCTCTGAAAGAGTCATATTGTAACTATCTTTGCCCGTGCTGTCGGTGTGACCTTCAACACTTAAGTAGGTTTTTTCGTATTTATTCATTACACTTGCTATCGCATTTAGAGTGTCATGAAAGCCCGATGAAATATAAGATTGATCAGTCGCAAACGTAATATTAGATGGCATCACTAAGCGTAAGTTATCACCTTCACGTACCACTTCAACTCCCGAACCTGCTAGTTCGTCACGAAAAGCAGCCTCTTGTTTATCCATGTAATCACCTACAGCTGCACCCGCTAGCGCACCAATAGCTGCACCAATAAAAATACGTTTATCTTTGTGGTTACCTGTAGCTTTACCTAAAATTCCCCCTGCTGCAGCACCAATGGCGGCGCCTTTACCCGTGTTATTCATTTCACAGCCAGAAAGTAATACAGCAACGACAGTGACACTTAAAAGTGATTTAGTTAACATCATGGTAATTTCCTATTCATTTAGAGTTTATTATTGCGATTATGCAAACATTTGTATGAACCAAAAATGAAGAGTAACGTAAAACACGTATTATTACTTACCTCATACGGACTAATGATAGCGTTTCATAAAAATGTCATACTTATTTGTGACACTTTAATGATTTATCAAAAAGGCGATGGCCACTATGTTAATTGCGATTTTTAGGCAGTTTTTTTTGCTTGGCTGCATGAGTTTTGGCGGCCCTGCCGCCCATTTAGGTTACTTTAAACATCACTTTGTTGATTCGCTGCGCTGGTTAAGTATCAGTCGCTATTCACAGCTAATAAGCCTCAGCCAAGCTCTGCCTGGCCCTGGTTCTAGTCAGGTTAGCTTTGCAATTGGAGTAGAGCGTGCAGGTGTACTCGGTGGTATCACCGCATTTATTGGTTTTACCTTGCCTTCTTTTTTAATAATGACACTGCTTGCTATTAGTGCTCACCAATTTGACGCCGTTTATTTTGCTGTGATCACCGGATTGAAGCTATTTGCCGTAGTAATTGTTGCCGATGCGACCCTTAGTATGGCCAAAAGCTTTTGCAGCAATCTAATCCTTAAGCTAATTGCAGTTATAAGCACCCTAGCTCTTGTTCTACTGCCGATGTTAAGTACACAAATTATTATTTTACTGATTGCGGCCGCAGTCGGCGCTATCTGGCCACTCTTAAAATTAAGTGATTTATCACAGCAAACTAGCAGTGAACAGGGAAAAGTTAACTGGGTTGCACTTAGTTTATTTGCGCTACTGCTTGGAGTTAGCTTTATTCCAATAGGACAAGAATTTGCGTTATTTGCGCCTTTTTACCAAGCTGGTGCTATGGTATTTGGTGGCGGGCATGTTGTATTGCCAGTACTTCAAGCGGGTGTGCCAACGTTAAGTGATGATCAATTTTTAACGGCTTACGCCAGTGCTCAGGCTATACCTGGGCCTATGTTTACAATAGCCACCTACTTAGGCGCGCAGCTAAATACCGAGCAGCCAATAATGGGCGCAATCATAGCTACATTATTGATATTTACCCCAGGGTTTTTACTGATGTTGGCATTTCAGAAAAGCTGGATTAATTTAGCCAGTAAGCCACGCTTTGCCAGCTCAATTGCCGCGCTTAATGCCGCTGTGGTTGGTTTTTTAGCTGCAGCATTGTATTCGCCCATTTGGACTTCAGCTATTAATAATGTGTGGCATATTGCATTAGTGATTGCTGCATTTGCGTGGCTACGTATGAAAAAGCCACCTATTTGGTGGCTATTATTGCTCTTTATTGGTGTTGGCCTTGGACAGCATTATTGGGCACTTTAATACTAGGTTTGCCCGCCATATTCACCCCGTCAGCTGGGCTTAACTGCCCACTGACACTTTGATAAGCACGCAGTCCAAACACCGGTAATACGGCCAGTAAATGGTCCATAATTTCAGCTTGTAAGTGCTCGTACGATATCCAACGTTTGTCTTCACTAAAGCAGTAAAACTCAATCGGTAGGCCATGGTTAAGCGGTTGTAGTTCACGCACCATAAGTGTGAGCGAGGTATTGATTTTACTGTGTTGCTTTAAGTAACCCTCTGCATAGCGACGAAATAACCCTAAGTTAGACACCGGATCGGGAAGTGTGCCTAGTCGAATATATTCTTGCAGTGGTATTGCCGCTTCTATTTGCGCTTTAAAGTCATCATCAACTAAAAAGATGCTGTTCATATCAATGTTTAAAGAACGTTTAATACGTCGCCCACCAGACTCCTGCATACCGCGCCAATTTTTAAATGAACCGGCCACCAGCATATAAGTGGGTATAGTCGTTATGGTGTTATCCCAGTTACGCACTTTTACAGTATTAAGTCCTAAATCAATTACTTCGCCATCGGCGCCGTAGTTATCTACTTGGATCCAGTCCCCATAGGTCACTAAACGATTAGCGGCAATTTGAATGCTGGCGACAAAACCTAATATGGTGTCTTTAAATACTAATAAAGTAACAGCGGCGATCGCACCAAAACCCGATAAAATATAAGTCGGCGATTTTTCAAGCACAATACTAACAATTAATATTGAACACACAATAAAGGTGATCAGCTTCACTACTTGAATTAGCCCTTGAATAGGCACTTCGCGGGCAAAGTCTAGTTGGTTATAAATAGCGCCAGCAATGCTCACTATGCTGCTAATAATAAAACCTATATAAATAATTAATAATGCTTGGCCAATGGTTTTAAGGATCTCTTGGGCAATTTCATTAACGGGATAAACACTATCAAATGTGGCTAAAAAAAGTACACAACATAACAAACAGGCAATTCGTTTATTGAGCTTAGTTAACATAGGTGACAATGAACCAATACGCTCAGGCGAGAGTTTAGTCACCACCTTTTGAATACCCGGTAACATTAAGCGACGGGTAAATAAGTAAACAAATAATAAAGAAAGGATGCCAATGGATGAGGCAGTGATTGCACTGAGAAAAAAAGCATCGGGGACTTTTTCAAACCAAGGAGTAATTAGCTCCTGTAGGTGTGTTTTGGTCATGGTATTTCAATTTCCTTACTGGGAGTTAATTCAGTACTAGCTTGCTGAATATGAAGAGCGCTTAATTGCTTATCTTTTTTTATCCATAAATTATTTAAATATTGCTGAAACTCGGCTCTAAATGCGTGATCTGTTTGGTAACTGCCAATCATTTGTGTATTTATCGGCACCACCTCAATTGTAATATTAATAGACTCCAACTCGCCTTTTAAAATATTACGACACACATGATCTGACTTACCGCTATACACTAAACTAGTGTTAAGCATAGCGTCAAATTGCTCGTTTAAAACTTCTAAGGCAAAAGCAGTTCCACCAGCCTTAGGCTTTAATAAATGCTGAAAAGGACTTTGTTGATGCTTATGCTTTTGCGCTGTAAAACGCGTACCTTCTACAAAGTTCACTATGGTTGTAGGATGATGACGAAAGTTACGGCAACTGCGCTTAGTACGCTCGACATCTAAGCCTTTTAAATTGGGATTTTTTGCCAATTGCGCTTTGGTCACCCGTTTCATAAAGGGCATACCCATTGCCCACGCACCAGTGCCTATAAATGGCACGTACTTAAGCTCATCTTTTAAAAAAAACTTAGGGGCTGGCAATGCATCCAACGAGCTTAATACTGCAATATCAAGCCAGCTAATATGATTACTGATTAGCAAATACCAACTATTAGCATTCACCCCCCCACTAATATTAACTTTAATGTCATTACAGCCTAGCCATAGCCCTAAGCGGTTACCTTTACACCACCCCTTGTACGCACTGTGTAATAATTTACTTACTACGGGTATGGGCAAAACCAATTTAACTAACCCTAAGATAAGTACTAATGCGCCAAATATTATTAAATTAGCAAATAAAACACAGCCAACAATTAAGCCATTTAACCAATTAGGTAACCATTTTTTTAGCATAACTGTTAGCTCATTTTTTATTTTTGTTTTAAATTAACGAGCGTCTGGTTCTTTTCTTCCCACACGCGATTTAATTCACTTTGAAAACGTACTCTAAAGTCAGGATCATTAGTGTAATCACCAATTAAGTCCTCACTAACGCCTTTTACTTCAACATGTACATCAATGTGTTTTACTTTACCGGCTGCAAAATCCATAAAAGTAGGAATGCCCTCAGGGTAATGAATAGTGACATTTACCACCTTAGAAATTTGCTCACCCATAGCTTGCATTACAAACGCCACACCACCCGCTTTCGGTTTAAGTAAGTGAGGAAACGGGCTATTTTGGCGCGCATGCTTTTGCGCTGTAAAACGCGTACCTTCAACAAAGTTAACCACACTAACCGGCATTTCTTTAAATTTTTCACACGCTTTACGGGTAGTTTCTAAATCTTTACCACGCAATTTAGGATTCTTTTTTAATTGGCTTTTACTGGTGCGGGTCATAAAAGGAAAGTCGAGCGCCCACCAACACAAACCTAAAACAGGTACGTAAATAAGCTCTTTTTTCAAAAAGAAGTTTAAAAAAGGTATTTTGCGGTTAAATACTCGCTGTAACACTAAAATATCCACCCAGCTTTGGTGGTTCGCAATAACTAGGTACCAATCTTTTAATTTAAGCTCTTCAAGGCCGGTTACATTTAGCTTTGTTGGCGTTAATAACGTTTGATTTAAGGTGTTAAACGTCACCCAAATAGAGGCACATTGCTTGGCTGTCCAGCTCATTAATTTTTGCAGCCCCTTAATTGGGATTAGCTTAACGATGCCACAAATAAAAATAGGTACAAACCAAAAAAGAGTGTTTATTGTGTAAAAGAAAATACTAAATACACTGCGAATAACTGACATTACTTCTATTCCTTTAAACATCGCGCAGCCACAAATGACCGCGCTGAACTATGCAACTAAATTAATCTTCAAAATAGGTGTAGCCTTCAAGCCCTGCATTAAGCTCGGCTAAGTAACCTTCTTTACAGTGCTCTGATACATCAAGTTCGTTAATTTGAGTGGCAAAGTTATCAGCTAATAACTCGCTATCATAATCAACAAATTTTAATACATCCTTAACGCTGTCACCTTTAATGGCATTGGTTAATACATATCCTTGCTCATTAAGCTCAACATGAACTGAATCGGTATCACCAAATAAGTTATGTAAATCACCTAAAATCTCTTGGTATGCCCCTACCATAAACATCGCAATATGATACTGCTGACCTTGTGTATATTCAGGAATAGGTAAACTGGTTTCAATTCCTGCACCTTCAACGTACTCACGTATTTGCCCGTCAGAATCACAAGTAATGTCTTGGATAATAGCGCGCTGAGTAAGCGGCTGCGTTAGGTTTTCGATGGGCATAACCGGAAATAACTGCTGAATGCCCCACACATCAGGTAACGACTGAAATAATGAAAAATTCACAAACAGTTTATCGGCTAGTTTTTCGTTTAAATCATCCAGCACTTCGCGGTGAGCTCGTGCATTAGAGCTTAATGAAGCTCGAACGCGATGTAAAATAGTAAAGTAAAGCTGCTCTATTTTCGCCCACTCTAGCATGCTCACTAAACCATGTACGTATTGATCGTGTGCTTCACTAAATAAGTGCATTGCATCATGATAAATCTCTAATGCCATACGCGGGTTCAAACGTTGTAAACACTGCCACATTTCATCCAATACTAAGGCACTGTTTTTAACAGGTGGTTCTGGGTTTAAATGATTTGGCGCTTTTTCAACATCAATCACATCGGTAATAAGCACCGCATGATGTGCAGTAAGAGCACGGCCAGATTCGGTAATAATTGCAGGGTGAGCTAAGTTATGTTGGTCGCACACCTCGGCAAATGCATTTACTACATTACGCGCATATTCTTCGACTGTGTAGTTCATTGAGCAAGCACTACGTGAGCCTGAACCTTCGTAGTCAACGCCAAGCCCGCCACCTACATCAACAGTATTGAGCGGTACACCGTATTGAGTTAATTCAGCAAAATGGCGAGCACATTCGCGCAAAGCACGATGAATATCGCGAATATTGGCAATTTGAGAACCAATATGAAAATGTACCATTTGCATTAAATGCAACTTGTTATGTTGCTTGAGCACTTCCACTGCACTGAGTACTTGTCCTGCAGTTAAGCCAAACTTACCTTTTTCACCACCGGTATTTTGCCATTTACCTTTACCAACCGAATTTAAGCGAATGCGAATACCAATAGCAGGCTCAATACCTAAATTATCAATTTCTTCCAGCAGTGTGGTTAGCTCAGAGAGTTTTTCAACCACAATTTTAACGCTGTGCCCCATTGCTTGACCAATACAGGCTAAACGTAAAAACTCACTGTCTTTGTAGCCGTTACATACAATTGTAATAGGCTCTTTTGCTACACCTAAAATTGCCATTAGTTCAGGTTTAGAACCGGCTTCAAGCCCCACTAAACCACTTGGGTGTGCTAAAAGCTTACTTACTACAGAACGCTGTTGATTTACTTTTATAGGGTAAACACAGGTGTATTTACCATTATATTCACGGTTGCTACGCGCTTGAGTAAACGCATTGGTGAGCGTATCTACACGGTTTTTTAAAATATCGGTAAAGCGCACCAATACTGGTAAGGTTAATCCTTGCTGTTTAAATTGCTCAGTAAGCTGACTTAAAGAAATGGCAGGTTTTGTTTGGTCGCCATCCGGATAGGCTATCAATTCACCTTGTGCGTTAATATCAAAATAACCATCGCTCCAATGAGCAACATTGTATGTAGCACGTGCTGTTTCTAAACCCCAAGTCATGGCAACTCTTCTTTATTAAATTAGGTGTAAAGGGGCATTTTAATACGTCACTATCTGCTAAGCTAACAAAAATTGAACTTTCCCCTCTTTATAGCTAACTTTATTCGCTAAAGAGCGTAAAATTTGATTGAGCAATAGGCCAAGCACTGGCAGAATTGCCTCCTTTTTTCATACTCAACCAAAAGTGTAACAACAACTATGGCAAATTTAGATCAAAGTAAGTGGTTTACTGAAATTAGCGACCGCGATGGCAGCGCATTTTCATTACGTATTAACAAAAAGTTAGATGAAAAACAGTCTCCTTTTCAAAAAGTAGAAATGTTTGAAACCACAGACTTTGGTAATTTAATGATCATTGATGGTTGCACTATGGTGAGTAGCCGTGAAAACTTTTTTTATCATGAAATGATCAGCCACCCAGCATTACTAGCACACCCAAACCCTAAAAATGTGGTTATTATTGGCGGCGGCGATTGCGGTACATTACGTGAAGTACTCAAGCACCCAAGTGTAGAAACTGTGACACAAATCGATATTGACGAAGTAGTTACCCAAATGTCGTTAAAGTACTTCCCAGAGTTATGTGAATCAAATAACGATCCACGTGCCACTGTGATGTTTGACGATGGCATTAAATATATGCGCGAAGCAGCTGGTGAGTCTATTGATGTGGTGATTGTTGATGGAACTGATCCGGTAGGCCCTGGTGAGGGTTTATTTAACCATGCGTTTTATACTAGCTGTTTAAACGCACTTCGCCCTGGTGGAATACTCGTACAACAAAGCGAATCGCCATTAATGCATATGCCACTTCTGGTTGAAATGCGCGAAGCTATGCTAAGTGTTGGTTTTAAAGACTTGCAAACTCTTCCATTCCCACAACCTATTTATCCAAGTGGGTTGTGGTCGGTGACGCTAGCTCGTAAATCTGAAGCATTTAACGGTTTTAGAGAAGACGGCGCAGCCATAATTGCTGAGCATAGTGAATACTACAATGGCGGCATTCATCACGGTGCACTCGCAACACCTAATTACATGAAACGCGCTTTTGACAAAAAATAAAAAGCCATTAATACAAAGTAGGGCTCACAAGAGCCCTTATCTGTTTCAATTTGTTATTCTTCCAACTAAAACCGAAACTGAGCATTTAATGCTATTTGCTGCTGCGATATTCTCGATGCTTTATTCATAGCTACTCGGTTATCTGCTTGGCTATGAAGCGCTGACCCCTCAACACCTATTTGCCATTGTGGTGTAAGCTGATAACGCCAAGTTGCTGTTAGTCCCTCGCCATGACTAGCATTAGGGTCAAACTTCCAATCGTCTTTGTCTGTCACCTCAAAATAATCGTAACGTACTGAGAAACGGTGGCGTTTTATTTTATGACTCAATAATGCAAAATGACTATAAAATCGAGTATCAACGCCGCGGTTTTGACCCATAGCCGTACCACCCGACATTATTTGGATAATTAATCGTGTTTTCGGTGTAAATTTATTTAGCCATGCGACACTTAAAAATCGAGTATCCCAGGCATATTGACCCGTATTATAATTAAGAGCGCCAGGGTCACCATTGTTATCATAGTAGTACACTCGCAACTGAGACTTTTTTAAATAATCCCAATGTCCACCAACGTAATAACCAAATCGCCCATCGACCTCTTCAAACGGTAAAACTTGGTTTGCTTGAAATTGTAACTGTGGAGTATTTAAAGACGCAACAGGCGCAAAAGCGAGAGCCTCATTAAGTGTTGTTTGGCGATCATGCAAAGCAAAGCCTCGCCAAGCGAGTAATGTCCCCGCAGGATCGTTACCTTTAAATGTCGCACCAACCAAACTAAAACTATGGGCACTATTAAAATTACGGGCTGGGCGTTTAATTGTTGCTTCAACACCTAGCGTTCGCAGCTCTTCACCTACCCAAGAGTTAATTGCCGAATTGGTATAGTTATATGCAGATAACCAGCCCATATCAGGGTTTTCTAATGACAATTGTGGATAAAAGCCACCCACTTTAATATGCCATTTATAATCACTGCGAACTAAAGGTTTATATTGCAGATAAGCCTGACTAACCCCCAAGGTACTTTTTGGGTCTTGATATAAATTAACTACAGCATGGGCAGACCAACTAGAACTTATATCTGCACTTAAATCAATAATTCCCTGAGATAAAACCACACCTTGATTAGCCGCATCATGGCGATATAAACCAATTCCACCCTCTTGCCAGCTTAGTTGTGAATCAGCTTGCACTGCCCTTACTTGCAGCAAACCTTTAACTTGTGCGTTGGCTGAAAAAACACTCAACAAGCAAATAACAACGGCTAAGCCCAATAGACTATTCATAATCGTCAAACTCATCAACTTCAACCCTAATAGGCAAAGTTAGTTTTTGTTTTAACTGATAACTTAATTTATTGTTAGTTATAACAACTTTTTGCGACTCTATTTTGCTAATATCTCTAAAGCCTTCATGCCAAACATTTAGTTTATAGGCTCCATTTGGGATATCGAACGATGCTACTCCTTGCTCATTGGTGATTGCATAATATGGGCTATCCACAACAACAATGTAACCCAACATCCAATCATGAATATTACAACCAAGCTCCACAACTCCTGTTTGTTCAAATGTAATTGGATCTTGTGGTTGTTCTCGATAAAGCTTTAATTCAAATGTTTTGCTTTTAGAAAATGAATACACGTGATGCATTATCGAGTCAGCGTTAGGAAATTCAACTTGGCTGTTTTTTTCAACGACTAAGATATGTGGTGTAAATTGGCGATTTTTTTGTGTCATAGTGAAAAGTGATTTATTTATATTCACGCCAGAGGCTTGATCTGGAGCTAACCAAACAACAACATTTTCTTGAACTTTTTGGTTGTTATTATAAACAGTAACCGTTGCTGCACTACTCTTAAAAACAATGATACAACCTAAAATAGCGAGTAAAATTTTCAGCATATTTTCTTCTTGTTAAATTCTTTTTATTTATTATAGAACTAATTACATAAAGTTTTGCAGATTAATTAACACACTCTTTTTTAGCTAATTAATTGAATACGTATGCAGCTATCTCGTAATAGTGTGTTCATCACTTTATGCTCATAACCTACGGTTTGACATCAAGGACACACAATGAGATTACCTTTACTACTAGTTGCTTTACTTGCAAGCAGTGCTTTTGCAAAAGAAGCCACGCTGAGATCACCTGATCAAAAAATTAAAATTACCATTTCTGATCAATCATCATCCCCTCATTACTCTATTAGCTTTAATGGTAAGCCTGTTATTGAGCAGTCACGCTTAGGTTTTAGGTTTAAAAGCCAAGCACCATTTGATGACGGCTTTGTTATTAGTGAAGTAACTCGTTCACAAACCGATAGCCAATGGCAGCAACCTTGGGGAGAGCGTCAAACCGTTGTTGATAAGCACAATGAAATTGCCGTTACCTTCAATAAACCTGCGCCCCACGCTGGCACATACACTGTACGATTTAAAGCCTTTGATAGCGGTGTAGGGTTTCGCTATGAAGTCCCTAAACAAGTCGGTTTTGAAAAAACTGAAATTACTAAAGAACTGACCGAATTTGCGATTGCCGCAAAAGATAAAGCCACCGCATGGTGGATACCGGCTCGCGGTTGGAACCGTTATGAATATGTCTATAACACCACAAACTTGCAAGATGCTGCACTCGCTCATACCCCTTTTACCTTTAAAAATGGTAACGGTGTACATGTCAGCATTCATGAAGCAGCTCTGGTAGATTATGCAGGGATGGTGCTTAACCAGCGTCGCCCAGGTACGTTTAGTGCCGATTTAACACCGTGGTCTGATGGCATTGCGGTTAAGAAGCGCGGCGCATTCAATACTCCTTGGCGCACCATTCAAATAGGTGAGCGAGCGATAGACTTAGTTAATTCAGATATTATTTTAAACCTGAATGAGCCAAATAAACTCGGTGATGTGTCGTGGGTTAAACCAGGTAAATATATAGGTATTTGGTGGGGAATGCACATCAATGAAACCACTTGGGGCAGTGGAGAAAAACACGGTGCCACCACAAAAAATACTAAATACTATATGGACTTTGCCGCTGAGTATGGCTTTGACGGCGTATTAGTTGAAGGTTGGAACACAGGTTGGGATGGCGACTGGTTTTATAATGGCGATGTATTTAGCTTTACTCAGCCTTATGACGATTTCGATATTGCAGCGCTTACACAGTACGGTAAAGAGAAAGGGGTGCAGTTAATTGGTCATCATGAAACCTCTGGCAATGTTAGTAATTATCGCGACCAAATGGAAGATGCTTTTGCGCTTTATGAAAAATCAAATGTAAGCCAAATAAAAACTGGTTATGTGGCCGATGGTGGCAATATAAAACGCATAGATGAAAACGGCATTGCCCGCTTTGAATGGCATGACGGCCAATTTATGGTAAATGAATACTTACATAACATTAAACTTGCCGCTAAATACAAGCTAAGCATCAACACACATGAACCAATAAAAGACACGGGTCTGCGCCGCACTTACCCTAACTGGATTGCCCGTGAAGGTGCGCGTGGTCAAGAGTTTAACGCATGGGGCACACCACCCAATCCACCAGAACACATTCCCATGCTTGCCTTTACGCGTATGCTGGCAGGACCAATGGACTTTACCCCTGGTATTTTTGATATGAGCTTTAATGGCTTAGGGGACGACACAAATCGCCCACAAACAACACTAGCAAAGCAATTAGCATTGTATGTAGTAATGTACAGCCCAATTCAAATGGCGGCCGATTTACCACGGAATTATTTAGCTAAACCCGATGCTTTTCAGTTCATTCAAGACGTACCGACCGATTGGCAGCAAAGTATTGCGCTTGATGGCGAAGTAGGCGACTTTATTGTATTTGCACGCAAAGAGCGCAAGCGCGATAACTATTCAGGTAACGATTGGTACTTAGGTGCAGTTACCGACGAAAATGCCCGCACCATTGAGATTAAACTCGACTTTTTAGATAAAGATAAACAGTTTGAAGCGCAAATCTACCAAGACGGTAAAAACGCTGAATGGAAGAACAATCCTTATGATTTAAGCATTGAAAAACGCACTGTTACCGCAAGCGATAAGCTAACATTAAAATTGGCCACCAGTGGCGGTACAGCCATTCGTTTTAAAGCCCTCTAGTAGTTAATCTGAACTCTAGATAATAAATTAACGCTATCTGCAACCATGCAGATAGCGTTATTAGCTTGGATTAGTAACCTTTATTGGTAGGTATATTTGCGCACTTAAACCACCTTCAGGGCGATTAGAGAGCACCACCTTGCCGCCATGCATATCGATAATACGCTTAATAATTGCAAGGCCTAGGCCGCTACCTTCACTACCGCGAGCTGCATCACCTTGTTTAAACGGCTCAAACACAGACTCCAACTCGCTTTCAGGAATACCCGGACCACTATCGTTGACCGCAATAACCACATATTTTTTATTGGAATTAAAATAACTGAGTACTTCAATATCACCCTCTGAGTAGCGTAGTGCATTTTCTATCATATTGGTCACTACTCGCTTAATCGCGACACTACTTATGGGAATTTTTCCAATATTAGGATTCGGTTTAAACGTGATCGCACGTTGATGCTTAAGCTCACTTTGTACGACTTCACCAAGGAGCGCATTAATATCTTCGCAGGTTTGTTCTTCACGTTTATGATGGCGTAAATATTCGATAAATTGATCGATAATGCCATTCATATCTTCAATATCGTAAATAATGCCTTCACGTAAATAATCATCTTCATCAACCATCATTTCTGTGGCTAAACGAATACGCGTAAGCGGTGTGCGTAAATCATGAGAAACACCGGCCATAAGTAATCGACGGTCGTTTTCAAGGGCAGCAATACCTCGCGACATTTGATTAAAGGCGCGCGTTACCTCAATAACCTCACTCGACCCTTGCTCTTGTAACTTGGTACTAAAGTCGCCTACCCCTACTTTTATCGCAGCTTGTTGTAATGCTTTTAGTGGTCGGTTCAAATGCCTGGCAAATAACCAACCTCCTAGTACACTTAAAAAGCCGATACTAGAAAGATAAAAGGTTAAAAACTCAAGGTTACTTTCTTTAAATCCGGTGAGCGGCACTTTGACCCAATAACCCGGCGCCTGCGGGGCTTCTACCCAATAAATAAGCGGATCAGTTTGACTAATGCGCACCCGAGAAAAGCCATTTAATTGCTCAGACATACTACGCGATAGCCCAGAATACTCACGACTTTGGCCTAAACCATTACGCATAGCTTCACGCTGAGTCATTACTTCAATGCCGGTTATTTCAAAAAACTTCTCAGAGACTTCATCGGTGACTTCAACGCCATCTTCCCAATCAATAAACACGGTTTTAATTTGCTTAGCCAGCATTAAATTAACTTGTTCAATGGTGGGTTTAACTACATATAAACTTACCGTGACGTAGGAAACTATTTGGTTAATAAGCAGCAAAGCGGCAACCAAAAATACGGTTTGTCCAAACGCACTACGCGGAAACATTCCCATAATGATTACTTTTCACCGTCAGGAACAAATACATAACCTAAACCCCATACCGTTTGAATATAGCGTGGGTTAGCGGCATCGACTTCGATCATTCTACGAAGACGTGATACTTGAACATCAATACTGCGCTCAAGCGCACTGTAGTCTCGCCCTCTAGCTAAGTTCATTAATTTATCACGACTTAATGGCTCACGCGGGTGAGACACTAACGCTTTTAACACCGCAAATTCACCACTGGTGAGTGACACCGTGTTATCGCCTTCACTCATTTCGCGGGTGGCTAAATTTAGGGTAAATTTACCAAACGCAATTAAGTTCTCCTCAGCTGAAGGCGCCCCTGGTACTTCTTTTGATTGGCGACGTAAAATGGCTTTTATGCGCGCTAATAGCTCGCGAGGATTAAACGGTTTCGGAATATAATCGTCAGCGCCGAGTTCTAGGCCAATAATGCGGTCTACTTCATCGCCTTTGGCGGTCAGCATAACAATAGGGATTTGGTTTTCTTTTTGGCGTAAACGTCTGCAAATAGAAAGCCCATCTTCGCCGGGCAGCATTAAATCAAGCACCATTAGATGAAAGTTTTCACGCTCAATTAGTCTATCCATTTGCTCTGAATCAGCAGCTGTTCTCACAATAAACCCTTGCTCTACCAAATAACGTTCCAGCAAACTACGCAAACGTTTATCGTCATCAACCACCAATACTTTTACTGTCTCTTGTCCCATAATCTGTTGCTTATTTTTATAATTTATTAATCGTTAATATAAATGAAAAACTTAATAATAAAAAACTAATTAAGTGCTTAGATTGTTACTGAACATTTCAAATTCATTGATAGCTATTTTATCTCGACAAGCTGCCTTTATTTTAATACCTTGCCACTCATGAAGATTAAACAAGAACTCAGCGTGAAAACAAACTTAATTACTCGCGAAGGTTATTTACAATTGCAGCAAGAACATGATCATCTTTGGAATGAAAAACGTCCAGAAGTGACTAAAATTGTGAGTTGGGCTGCTAGCCTAGGTGATCGCTCTGAAAACGCAGACTATCAGTACAACAAACGTTTACTACGTCAAATTGACCGTCGTGTTCGCTATTTACGAAAACGCATCCCCGATTTAAAGATTGTTGACTACTCACCCGTACAAGACGGCAAAGTTTTTTTTGGAGCGTGGGTAGAAATAGAAAACGAGGCCGGTGAGTGTAAAAATTTTAGAATTGTCGGCCCCGATGAAATTTATGATCGCAACGACTATATTTCTATCGATTCACCAATGGCTCGAGCGCTATTAAAAAAACAAGTAGACGATGATTTTGAGGTCATGACTCCGCAAGGTGCTAAGCAGTGGTACGTAAATAACATTACCTATCAAAAATGACAGCGCTTAGTTTTGATTCAGATCATATTAACTTTTTATTGTTTATATTATCTGAGTAAGCTATAACTAAAGTTACTCAAGTAATGTTGTATTAACTTGAGAGTAGTTAATTAAGGTCACCATTATGTCAAACATAACAGCGCGCATATTACAAAATGCCCTCGTGTTTGCACTCTTTATGAGTGTGAGTTTGACATTACATGGCGCACCTAAAAATAACAAACTTGATGCTGGTTTTGCTCCAGCTGAATTTATTGTTTGTGACTCCCCTGACCAAGCAAACCTCGACACCGATTTAGATTCTCATGTTGGTGTTATTGCGCTTAGAGAAATCCAACCACTTCCTTTAGCGTTTTTCTTTCATTATGAAAGTCGATTTTTAGCCACTGCCTACAGTCATGCAAACCCGCGAGCGCCACCCGTTATTTAATTTAATAACTTGCTTTTAAACATTATTAAATTTGTATAACTATTTATTTAGGTGGATATTATGTCTAACTTTAAAGAACTCCGTACCCAAGATATTTCTCATGGCACTATTGCTGATACTTTTACTAATGAGGCTGTGATTGATTTAACCTCTCCAGCAACACGTATAGTAACTAGCTTTACTCAAACAAGTCCTATGCGCGCAGCGTTTGATACAACCATTGAACAAGCATCAAAACAACTAAATACTCAGCCTTCTGATTTTATTTTAGTAACTGATGAGCATCAAAAGCTAATTGGTATTGTCGCAAGTGCAGATTTACAAAGCTCAAAAATCATGATTTTATCGCAGCGTTTAGGCTTGCCTCGTAGTGAAATTAGCTTACGCTATTTAATGACACCGCTGAGTAACTTAATGGGTGTAAGTATGAAAAGCTTAAGCTACTCATGTATCGGTGATGCACTGCAAACTATGGAACATCATGGTGCTATGTTTATATTAGTTACTGCGGCTAATAATGAAATAAGTGGTTTAATTTCAGCACGCGATATAGCACGTAAGCTGCAAATTCCTGTTCATATTAGCCCAATAGCGCACACATTTAGTGAAGTACTCGAAAGTGTAGAGCACCCTCACTAAATCCGCTTTTTATTGCCCCAGCAATGGCATCTTAAAGCAAGTAAAATAGCTTGCTTTAAGAGCTTTTTATTACCCTCCCCTGTGATATTATTCAAGACATTGACGCATCAGTTAACTTTTTAGCTGGTCTTATTTTTTGTATTAAAAGGTTTTTGCATGAGCGATATCTCTGCACGTTTAGCAACGGAGCTAAATGCACAGCAGCAACAAGTGGTTGCAGCAACAAAGTTACTTGATGAAGGCGCAACCGTCCCCTTTATTGCCCGTTACAGAAAAGAAGTGACCGGTGGATTAGATGACACCCAACTACGCCTTCTAGAACAACGTTTATCTTATTTACGTGAACTTGAAGAGCGTCGTGGTTTTATCCTGTCGACGATAGAATCACAAAATAAGCTTAGTGCTGAATTAGCGGCTGATATTAAAGCTGCACAAAGTAAAACCGAACTAGAAGACTTATATTTGCCTTATAAAGCAAAGCGCCGCACTAAAGGTCAAATAGCTATTGAAGCTGGTTTAAAACCGCTAGCTGATGCATTATTTAACGATCCAATGCTTGACCCAGACGCTGAGGCTGCAAAATTTATTAATGCCGAAAAAGCGATTGTCGATACTAAAGCAGCGCTTGATGGTGCTAAGTTTATTTTGATGGAGCGCTTTGCTGAAGACGCTAAATTACTCGCTAAATTTAGAAGTCATATTAGTCAAAATGGAGCGATTGAAAGCAAACTTATTGATGGTCAAGAACAAGCGGGGGCTAAATACCGAGACTACTTTGAACATCAAGAACCATTAAAAAAAGTCCCCTCGCATCGTGCATTAGCCATGCTAAGAGCACGTAATGAAGGTATTTTACAGTTAACTATTAATCCTGAGCCGAGCGCTGAAAACCCAGCGCAATTGTGTGCACAAATGATCAGCGATCATTACCGCCTAGATATTAAAAACAAACCTGCCAGCGCTTGGTTATTAACTGTAGTGCAATGGGCGTGGAAAATTAAGCTTGGATTACATTTAGAAAATGAATTTTTAGCCGCAATGCGTGAAAAAGCCGAAACCGGTGCCATTGATGTATTTGCTAAAAACTTAAAAGACTTATTAATGGCAGCCCCTGCTGGCCCTCGCACTACGTTAGGCTTAGATCCTGGTTTACGTACCGGTTGTAAAATTGCCGTGGTTGATAGCACAGGTAAGCTGCTTGCTACCCAAACGATTTTCCCACATGCACCACAAAATCATTGGGATAAATCATTACGCACGCTCGAGCAATTATGTCGCCAGCATAAAGTTGAGCTCATTGCGATTGGTAACGGTACCGCTTCTCGCGAATCAGATAAACTAGTTGGCGAGCTTATCAAAGCCAATACTGAGCTTAAACTAAATAAAATCATGGTCAGTGAGGCCGGCGCTTCGGTTTACTCTGCTTCTGAATTCGCTGCTAATGAATTTCCAGATTTAGATGTATCTTTACGTGGTGCCGTGTCTATTGCACGTCGCCTTCAAGATCCATTGGCTGAGCTGGTTAAAATAGAGCCTAAGTCTATTGGTGTAGGCCAATATCAACATGATGTATCACAAAGCCAACTAGGACAAAGCCTAATCTCAGTGGTAGAAGACTGTGTAAACAGTGTGGGTGTTGATTTAAATATGGCTTCTGTACCTTTGCTTGCACGTGTTTCTGGTTTAAACAAAACCTTAGCGCAAAATATTGTAAGCTACCGTGATACAAATGGGTCATTTACAAAACGTAGTCAGTTGAAAAAAGTAGAGCGTTTAGGGCCAAAAGCATTTGAACAAGCAGCCGGCTTTTTACGCATTAACAATGGCAGCGATCCACTAGACAACTCATCAGTTCACCCTGAAGCATACCCTATCGTTAAGCGTATTTGTGAGCACAATCAGGTAGACGTAAATAACCTCATTGGTAACAAAGAGTTTTTAAATAAGCTCGCTGCAAATGACTATATTGACGATAAATTTGGTCTGCCTACCGTGACCGATATTATTAGCGAGCTTGATAAGCCGGGTCGCGATCCACGCCCTGAATTTAAAACCGCTGAATTTAAAGCAGGCGTTGAAAAAATTAGTGATTTAAAACCAGGAATGATTTTAGAAGGCGTGGTATCGAACGTAGCTAATTTTGGCGCATTTGTGGATGTTGGCGTACATCAAGATGGACTAGTGCATATTTCGGCTATTACTAATAAGTTTATTTCAGACCCACGAGAAGTAGTTAAAGCTGGTGACATTGTTAAAGTGAAAGTGGTTGAAGTTGACGCTGCACGTAAACGTATTAGCTTTACCATGCGCCTAGATGACGAGATAGACACTAGCAATAAAGCTGCCCCTGCGGCGGTGCAAAAGCCACGTGGCAACAATGCAAACCAATCGCGAGCGCCCAAACCTAAGCGCGATACAGGCAATGCCATGATGGGAAATGCGTTTGCTGATGCCTTTGCAAATGCGAAAGTGAAAAAATAAAATGACCCCATAAAAAAACCGCTTAGGCGGTTTTTTTATGGCTATTAAATATAAAGTTTAGTTTAAATTTGTGCTGAGAATTGGCTTTGAGTCGCAGGTGATGTGGCCAGTTGATAAAAACTAGCAATGCGCCCAGCACGCGCTTCTACTTCAACATCACGCGATTGCTCTTCGCTTTTAGCAGTTTTTACTTCTGAACTTTCACTGTTAGAAAACGACGCACTGACTCTGCTTTTATCTTCGTTGCTATCTTCGTCATCAGCTGAAGCTAACTCAGCTTGTGCTGCGGCTATCTTTTGAGTGGCATCTGCCGCAATTGCCCTATCGGCACCTGAAGGCTCAGCCGGCGCGAGTGCTGCAGCACGTACCGTTTGCATTTTATCAATAGTTGCTTGAGGGTCGCCATTGATAACCCCAACATCTATCGGTACTTCACCACCTACCGCATAGTTAGTACCATCGGGCCCTCTTTGATATTCGTAGCTAGGAGAGCCCGCATATTGTCCACCCACAGCGGCATGCGCTTGCTCATGTGTTCGTACTTCAGTGTCGCGCGCTTTAAGTTCTTTAATTTGCTGTAATTCTTGCTCAAGTTGCAGTTCTTCTTGCTCACTAACTTCTTCTGCAGCTTGTTGTTTTTCTTGCTCGGCATTATCTTGATCGCTATCTGCATTGCCTTCGCGTTGCGCAATCGTTTTATCGTCTGCAATTTTGCCACTCGCATTGTAGGTTGAGCTGTCGCTATTACCTGGCAGTTTGGCTTTTTCTGCATCACTTTGAGCTTTGTTTTCAGTGCTACCTGCGGTGTTTGCAGCGGCTGGGGGAATGACTTCACGTAGCTGGTTGTCACGCCGAGCAGTCTCCGTATAAACATTTGCGGTGTTTATATTAATAGACGGAAACGGCGTGACAATATTCATGAGAAATTACACTTTAATATCAACTAAAGTGCCTAATACGTCATCTGCAGTTTGGATAGATTGCGTGTTTGCCTTAGCATTAAACTCTTCAACTTTTAAGTTTACTAACGCATCATCAATTCGTGCAGGTTGAGATACTGGCGCGGTGACAGCTTCTTCAGGGCGAGCGGCCGTTAATTGACGTTGCTGCGCTAGTTGAGAGTCGTCTTGCTGCTCTATGCTGGCACGATTAATCTCAGCGCTGGCTTTTTCAATTCCTTGGCTGGCTCTATTAAACCCTTCAACACCACTATTGAATACAGATCCTATTGGCATAATAATAAACCTCCAGCAAATAAATATCGTTTAATTATCGCTCAAAAATCACGCAAAATAAAGCTTTAAACCGCAGTAATCATGGCTTTGCTTCAAAGCATTGATTTAACGGCAGATAAAAATTCACTTTTATGAGAAATAAAAGGCGCATGTGATGCTTTGTCTATCACTTCGTACTCAAAGTCAGCATTAAGTGCCACCATTTTCTCAATGGCCCTATAAGGAACGAGAGAGTCTAAGCGCCCAAAAATGCCGCGAATAGTCACTGGGCATTGAGCAAATAATTCGCGTAAGTCTTCATTTTGCAGTATGTCTAGCCCTGCACTTAAAGCCTCGTTATTCGGGGGCGGTGACTGACTCAATAACTGCTTTAACTGTTTTACATCATCGCGAGCCGACTCACTGCCCATTGCCTGAATTGCCAAAAAGCGCTCTATCGTTTTTGAACGCTCTTGCAACAACTGCTCTTTGAACTGTTTTAATACTTTAGGCTTAATGCCAGCCCATGGTAATTGCTCTGCAAAAAAGGGCGTTGAGGCAACTAAAATGACTTTTGATACTTTTTCTGGCCAATGTTTGGCAATATAAATAGCAAACAACCCACCTAAAGACCATCCCATTAGTACCGATTGTGACTTTAACTGCTCACTCACCTGCTTTGCAGCATCGTGTAATGTATATGGGCTTAAAGAGGCGTTATTATCACCATAACCGGGTAAATCCAAACAGCGCACTTTACCTGAATATAAAAACTCTAATTCTGGTTTTATTAACTGCCACACACCTTGGCTCATTCCCCAACCATGTAACAACACACATTCATTTTGCATATTTGCCTAACCTTAACCAAACTTGAGTTCTATGATAGCGCTTTAAAAGGAGTTTGTAATGAGGATCATCAGCGAATGAAACTCAGCCTAAGTGATTGGCTATTCCCCTCTTACTGTGTGTTATGTCAAAGTCAGATTCATAGCTCAATGGGACTGTGTCAATTTTGTTTAGATGACTTGCCATTGCTAGATTTGGCCGAGCATGACAATTTATTTTACCGCCCTGATATTGTAGAAATGTTTCCTAACTGCAACTTTGAAAAGCTGTTTGCCTGTGCTTTTTACCAGCCCCCTTTTGATTTATGGTTAAAGCAGCTTAAATTTAATAATCAAATCCATTATAAAAAAGCACTACAGCAAGTCATAAAAAAACAACTTAGTGTTTTTATGACTAAACACCCTATCGCTGTTGATGCATTTATAATTTTACCTTTACATAAAGCGCGCTTCTTAACGCGTGGGTTTAATCAAGTCACCCAAGTATGGCAGCCCTGTTTAGGGTCAAATAAAGTATTAAATAATGCGTTGCTTCGCCATAAATACACCTCAGCACAATCACAATTAAGCAAAGCTAAAAGAGTTAAAAATTTACAGCAGGCTTTTTCATGCAAAATCAATTTAGAGGGAAAAACGGTAGTAATTATCGATGATATTATGACTACAGGAGCAACTCTTAATGCAGCCACCTTATCGTTAAAAGAAGCCGGCGCTAAACACGTATGGGCATTTACCACGTGCTTAACGCCACTTTAGGGCGTGTTAGTTTCCACTCACGCGAAAGGTGTGACCAAAAAATAAAGCATTACTTAATAATCGGCTGGTACCATACCAGTACCCTCTAAATACAGGGTTATCTGTCATCGCAATAACACTACCTCGACCATAAGAGTGTGCCATTAACGCTGCCCCACCAGCCACTTGCTCTACATTTATTGCATCAGTAAAACCAGCAAGTAGCGGCTGCTGTGTATAGGTAAGTATATTTACAAATGGTGCTTCAGAGGCTTCAAGTAGCCAAGTACTATTTTTAAATACGGGTAGTGTGTCACGCTTAAATGAAAACATTAGTGGGTGAGTTGTATCTACCTTGGTATTAAATATCGCACCTGCAATACGCTGACGACCTGCTAGGTGGTCTTTGTCTGCATACTTTAAACCTTGAGTATCAAATGCACTAGCCACATCTCTACGCGATAAGTAGCTTGCTTTTAATAGCTGTTGATCGGCTAAAAACTTAGCTCCGCCTTTGTGCCCCCAAATAACACCACCTTTCCTTACCCAGCTTTTTATAGCAACTTTATCGGAATCAGATAAAGTAGAATAATTACCATGTGGCAACACAATATGGCTGTAATTACTGAGCTCTAAAGACGCTAAACGCTCCATTTCAACAATGGTTGGCGCTACACCCACAAAACGGTCTAGGTAGTACCACACTTCACCCGCTTCATATTGGCTCACGCCTTTACCACCAACCAATAACACCTTAGGCGCAGAAACCACAGCCATAGAGCGAGACCCTAAATCAGCACCTTTACTAGTTAAACCGGTAGTAATTGGTTTAACTTCAATCCCAAACTGGCTTTGTGCTTGGTTTAACTTTGTCACCCAATTGGTGTCAGTTTGAAGTCCTGCTGGAATAATAATACTACCTGCGTCAAAGTTTACTTCTGCATTGGTTGATACTGCTGTTAATGGTTTTAATGCAACACGAGCTTTAATACCTTGCTGTAACAGACTATTGAGCATTTTGGGAGCTTGCATGTCATTCCATGCAAATCCATAGGCGTAATTTTTAGTCAGTGACGCTAACTCTGGCTGCTTTGGTTTTTGCCAAGCTGTTTTTTCTACCTCTAATCCCCAGCGGCTGTTTACTTTAGCAAATGGTAAATTAAACGCATGCGCTAATGTCCAACCCGACACATCGTAAAAGGTGTTATCGGCAAAGTTTTGTTGCTCACTAAAAATAGCTTTAACTAATCGATATTGTGGTTGCGCAAGCGGCACAAAATAACTATTAGCGGTAAAGTTTTTACCTTCAGCTTTTAGCCCTTCTTTCACTGGGTAGGCATTAATTTGATGTTGTTTAAGTATGCTTAAAAAATCGTTAGTACGGGTATGATCTTCATCTGCTTGAACAATATAGCCCTGATAGTCTTCATCTTTGGCAAGCTCAACTGCTTTGTTATAAAAGTTAGCTTGGTACTCTAGCAAAGCTTGGCGGTTATCAATCGCCGCTTTAAAAGTTGATAAGCTCGTTAACAGTTGGTTTTTAATCGTAAACGCAAAAGTTAGCGGGCCATTGATCGTTTCTTGAATATGGCCACGAGAACTTGCTTGTTCAAATAAAATACCCACACCACCATTTACATCGGGGTAGGTAGAGCCTTTACCATAATAAAAGTCATCAAAGCTTTCTTCGGTGAAGTATAACGCGTTGTTTTCATCTAATGTTTTAGCGTGATAATTTGCAATCGCCTTTGTTAAGCTCACATTTTCTTCAGGGGTAATTGGGTGTTTACGACTTGGGATACCCGGTTGAAAAAAGTAGCTACTATTTGGCCCCATTTCATGAAAGTCAGTTAAAATATTAGGCTTCCAATAATGAAACTTAGCAATCCTTGCGCGCGACTCTGGGTGCTGTAACAGCAACCAATCACGGTTTAAATCAAACCAATAATGGTTTGTTCGACTGCTTGGCCAGCTCTCTACATGCTCTCGGGTTTGCGGATCTGACGATAAGTTCATTCCACGATTACTATTAGCCCAATTTGCGAAACGTGCTAAGCCGTCAGGGTTAAGCGACGGGTCGAGTAAAATAACCGTGTTGTTAAGTAGCTCATTTATTTCATCCCCTTGCGCTGCCGCTAAATAATAAGCGACTAGTAAAGCTGCATTACTACCTGATGATTCATTCCCATGAACACTGTAACCCATCCATACAACACTTGGCTGCTCCGCTGTTTTATTGTTTGAATTATTTAGGCGAGCTAAGTGCGCTTGGCGAGTTTTTTCTATATTTTTTAATTTGTTAGCTGCAGTAATCGTTAGCATAACTAACGGGCGCTGCTCATGAGTACGACCTATTACTTCAAAATTAATTCGATCGCTTTTTTGAGCTAAAATTTCCATGTAGCGAACAAGTTGGTCATGTCTCACATGCCACTCACCCACTTGATAACCCAGCACCTCTTGTGGTGTTGGTATGGTAGAATCGAATTCAACCTGTTGCTCAAAATAATAAGACAGGGGCTTTGCCATACTTGAAAAACTGGCCAGCACCACCATTATTGTTAATATGAAGCGCATATAAATCACTCTAAAAATGTTTGTTAATTGCACGCTACCATTGCTTAAAATAGATGCCAACTTTTTACGCTCAACACTAGCCGCAACACGATGAGCGGAGTATGATATGCAGTATCCGAGTAATTTAGTCAAGTATAGACGGTATTATGATTTCTATTTCCGAAACAGCACAAGCGCATTTTGCTAAGCTATTAGCAGATCAATCTCAACAAACGAATATTCGTGTGTTTGTTGTTAACCCTGGTACATCACAAGCTGAATGTGGTGTTTCTTATTGTCCAGAAGACGCGGTAGAAGAGAGCGATATTCGCCTAAATTTTAACGGCTTTGATGCGGTTGTTGATGCTGAAAGCGCGCCTTTTTTAGCCGAAGCTGAAATTGATTTTGTTACCGACAAAATGGGCACACAGTTAACTCTTAAAGCACCTAATGCTAAAGCACGTAAACTAGGTGAAGATGCCAGCTTGAATGAGCGTGTGCAGCACATGCTAGAAACTGAAGTAAACCCACAACTTGCCAACCATGGCGGCCAAGTTAGCTTGGTAGAGATCACTGCAGCTGGTGTTGCTGTACTTCAGTTTGGTGGTGGTTGTAATGGGTGTTCTATGATCGATGTCACACTAAAAGAAGGCATTGAAAAAGAAATGATTGCTAAATTTGATGAGATCACCGGTGTGTCTGACATTACCGATCATGAAGCAGGCGAGCATTCTTACTACTAAGCATTAATTTATTATGCTAAAGCCACTTATTTACCGCTTAGGGAGCGACCCTAAGTTGAGTTTAAAGCGCTTTTTTCGCGGGCTAGCACTATTTGTGCTAGCCGTGATATTTATCGCTGTGGGCTATTACAGCCATTACAGTTTGCAAGTTATCGGCTTGGTTATTTTAGCCCCCGCTTTATTTTTTGCTTTTTGGGGCTATGCGGGTATTTTTGCTAACCGCTTTTCTCAAGTATTAAAAAATATCCCTTCCAAAAATAACGACCCCGACCTTTGGAAGTAACGGTTCATATCAACTCACTTATTTAAGTAATTGATTGTTAGCTTTTAATTGTTGATATTTAACGATAAGCGTAACGCCTCGCATAAGCATAAAACAACTCATAGCTAACCATAACCCATTATTTTGCCAATCCTGAAATAGCCAAAACACCCCAAAAAAGCCTACAACTGCTGAAAGCAACATACTATTTCGCATCGCTTTAGCGCGGGTCAGGCCAACAAAAATACCATCGAACAAAAAACAGCTCATAGCTAAAATAGGCAATACTATTACCCAAGGTAAGTAGTGAATGGCCTCGTCAATAACCTCTGGTACATTAGTTAATAGCTTAATAATGCTGCTGCCAAATACTATAAAAAACACACTATACAAAATGCCAAATAACATGCCCCAAAATACACTGATTTTTACCCATAGCCTTATCTTTTCAACACTTTGCTGACCTTTAGCTTGACCCACTTTGGCCTCACTTGCATAAGCAATTCCATCAAGTGCAAAGCTAACTAACATTAAAAAGTTGAGTAGAACGGCATTAGCGGCCAATGTGGTTTCACCTAAGCGGGCTGCATAAAAGGTCATAAAGCTAAAACATAATTGCAGTACTAAAGAGCGAATAAAAATATCGCGGTTTAAGCTCAGTAATGCTGCCATTTTCTCCACACTTAACCAATTTGCTACAGCCAAACTTATACCATGCTTTTTAGCAAGTTGAACCACCAACAATAAAGCAAATACAAGAGCGATATAGTCAGCAATAAGTGATGCCCACGCAGCCCCAGCAACCGCCCAATCAAGGTACACTACAAAATAAATATCGAGCACAATATTAGTAATGTTAGTGACTAACAGTAAATAAAATGGCCCTCGCCCATAGTGCACGCCCAACATCCAGCCTAGTAAAACTAAGTTGCATAGCGCTGCAGGGGCGCTATAAATACGAATACTAAAATACCGATAGGCTTCATTGAGCACATCGCTATTGGCAGCTGATAAATACGCAATAGCATGTTTTATAAGGGGTGACAGTAAAATAAGGAGTAAGGCAACCGAAGTGGCTAACAATAAACTGCGTTTAAGTAAGGCTGCAAGCTGAGTTAAATCATTTTTACCATAAGCCTGAGCCACCAGCCCAGTGGTACTCATTCTCAAAAAACCAGCAAGCCAAAATAGAATGGAGATCACAGTAGAGCCTAAGGCTATTCCCGCTAAATAATGCGCACTCCCCAAATGACCGATCACTGCCGTATCAACAATTCCTAACAACGGGACGGTAATATTTGATAATATCATCGGACCGGCTAACAACAACAAGCTTTTATGGTGTGCTTTATTATGTATAAGAAATTGTTTCATTTAGTATTATTATTCCTGATTTGTGGTTCTTTACGCGCGCAAGCAGCTGTTATTCTACAGTATCATCACGTCAGTGAAACCCTTCCCGCTGTCACCAGCGTGAGTGCCAACACTTTTACAAAACACTTAAATTATTTAAAAGAGCATAACTTTAACGTTATTCCATTAAATGAACTGATTAGTGCATTACAAGAAGGTAAGGCTTTAGAGAACAAAACAATCGCGATTACCTTTGATGATGGTTACAACAATAATTACGATCAAGCAGCTCCTATTCTTGAGAAGTTTGGTTACCCGTACACTATTTTCGTAAACCCAAAACTCATTGATGCACAAGCGGGTTATGTTATGGGGTGGGATAAGCTCAGGGAGCTTGCCAAAAAAGGAGCACTCATTGCTAATCATAGTGCTGAACATAACTACCTACATAAAAAGCGCGAGAATGAAACGCCTAGCCAATGGCGCGAACGCACTAAAAAAGACATTCTTAGTTCACAACAGCGTATTAAAGAGGAAATAGGTCACGATTATAAATATCTTGCCTACCCATACGGAGAGTTTAACAACCAACTGCAAGCACTCGTCACTGAATTAGGTTTTATTGGTATTGGCCAACACTCAGGAGCCGTTAATCAACACTCTGACTTTAGCCGCTTACCGCGCTTCCCAGCTTCAGGTTTTTATAGCAAGCTAGAGACGTTAATTACCAAGATAAATTCAACTGCCTTTACCATTAATAAGCTAACCTATGAAGATAGTGTCACTTCACAAAATCCACCGTCACTCACAATAAAACTTGAGACAAATGACTTTCATAAGAGTCAATTTGCCTGTTATGTGTCAAGCGTTGGTCAAGCTAATTTAAATTGGTTAGACGATAATACAGTTGAGGTAACATCGCCAAAACAGCTTAATAAAGGCCGCTCTCGCTTTAACTGCACGGCTCCATCAATAAAACAAACCGGCAGTTATTATTGGTTTTCACAGCCTTGGGTGATCAACTAAGTTTTACTTTTTATTACTTGATTTAATAACCGCTGGGTCATTTTCTCCAGCGGTACGACTTCATTTGCTGCCCCCATATCAATAGCAGCTTTGGGCATACCCCATACCACAGACGAATACTCATCTTGCGCAAGTGTGTATGCACCTTGTTGCTTTAATGCGAGCAATCCTTTTGCACCATCACTTCCCATACCGGTTAATAGTGTGGCAACAATATGCTTTGCACCTATTTCAAGTAATGAGTTAAATAAAACATCCACCGCGGGTTTATGCCTATTAACCGTCTCTCCATCATCAAGCTGACAATATAAAGCACTACCTTGTTTACTAATTCGTAAATGAAGTCCACCCGGAGCTATATAAGCGCAACCTGCTACCAGTTTATCGCCTTGCTGAGCTTCCTTTACGTTAATAGTACAAGTACGCTGCATCCGCTCTGCAAATGAGGTGCTAAATACGGGAGGGATATGCTGCGTTATTACAATAGGAGGGCAATTTTTGGGCATACGTATAAGCACTTCTTTTATCGCCTCGGTTCCCCCTGTTGATGCACCGATTGCAATCACTTTATTTATTAAAAATTCGGCATTGGTGGGTATAGGCTCTGCTACAGTACTAGTTTTTTTGTAGCCTCGAACCCGTGCACTAGCCGCCACCCTGACTTTTTGCTGAACAATATCAGCATATTGACTCATTTGTTGTTTAACGTTGACCGTAGGTTTTGCAATAAAATCAACCGCCCCCAGTTCAAGCGCTTCTAGAGTTATAGGTGAGCCTTTTTGAGTAAGAGTGGAAATCATTACTACGGGCATAGGGCGTAAGCGCATTAAGTTTTTTAAAAAGCTAATGCCGTCCATTCTTGGCATTTCAACATCTAGTGTTAGTACATCCGGATTATGCTTTTTGATCATCTCTCTGGCTTCGTATGGGTCTTGTGCACAGCCCACTACCACAATATCTTTTGCCTGATGCAGTATCTCTGTCAGTAATTGCCTGATCAGTGCCGAATCATCAATTATTAATACTCTAATCATAGCCATCCTTAAAACAGTTCTATATCCGTGGCTTTCGTTTGCTGTTCAAGATTATGCAAGTAACGCACTTCACGTTTTTCAATAGTGTTATTGTGTAAGTTTCTTAGCTTTTTAACCTGTACTTTTCCATTATGAGGATTAAAAAATATTTTACGCGGCCAGGGTCCGCCCATATCATGCGCCACTAAGTTTAGCGCTTCTTCTGCTATATATGCATTGGCAAAACTGATATTGCCAATACCAATATCTGTCATTGCGCTAATTATTTTGCCTCCCCCAAACAGTTTTACTTTTAAGTTTGCCCGGGAAGCGCCATTTTTAAGCACTTCATTAATTAAATATTCCATAGCCCAGTTACCATAACGACAACTTAAACTATGCGCTTGGTCAATTCGCTCACCTTTTTGAATAGGTAGCATAAAGTGATTAATCCCGCCAATACCTAGCTTATCGTCGTAAACACAAGCAGCAATGCACGACCCGAGCACTGTGGTGATCAGCTCATCGTTTTTAGAAACATAAAATTCACCTGGCAATACCTTAGCGACCACACGCTCTCGCGTGGCATCCCAATAGCGTTTAATATGCTCAAATCCCGCTAATACCGGCTTAAATTGTGTTTGCATGAGCTACTTTCTGATACATGGTTTTCCCTAAGTTTTTAAATAAGACATGCTCTTTTCCCATGGTTTCTGAATGCCCTAAAAATAAATAACCTTGGTTATTTAAAATATCGGCATAACGGTTAAAAAGCTGATCCTTTGTCTCTTTATCAAAGTAAATCACTACATTTCTACACAAGATCAAATCAAATGGGCCTTTCATCGGCCAATCTTGGAGTAAGTTTAAACGCTTAAATGAAATACATTGCTGTAGCTTAGGTTTCACCTTATAACTTTGCCCGTCTTTGCTGGTTAAAAACCAGCGCTTGAGCAATGCATCATCCAGTCCATTCACATTTGCCGCAGTATAAATACCGCTCTGGGCTTTAGCTAGTACATTAGAATCAAGATCAGTTGCTAAAATTTTCACATCCCAATCACTTGGAAAAGCCCCTTGTAAGGTCATAGCTAAACTGTAGGGCTCTTCGCCGGTAGAGCAACCTGCAGACCAAATACGAACGCGTTTATTATGCTTATTTGCTTTTAGCATCGCAGGAATAAACTGCTCTTTTATAAACTCAAAGTGATGAATTTCACGAAAAAAAGAGGTTAAATTGGTAGTAATGGCGTTAATAAATGCATCAAACTCCTGCTCCTTATGATTTTTTAAGTAATCAAGGTAACTAGAGAAGTTTGTTAATTTACGCTCACGAATTCGCCTTGCTAATCGTGAGTAAACCATTTCGCGCTTATGCTCCCCAAGCACAATACCACAGGCGTTATACACTAAATGAGCCACTTCCTTAAAATCGCTATCCGTTAATAAAAACTCTTTCATTATGTACTCTCAAATAAATATAAAGATAGATTCACACTACTTCTGTGTGTGAACCATCTAAAACAGGGTTAAAACTCCTCCCACTCTTCAGCTGAGTCTACAAAGTTTTCACCTTTGCTCTTATTATTAACGAAGCTATTTTGTTGCTTATGCGTTATTTCAGGGGTGCGAATAGTGGGCGATACCACCGCCATATCTTGCTGCCCTAGAGAAAAGAAGTGCAGTAAACGGCGCATTTCATTAGCCTGCTCTGCCATAGACTCACCTGCAGCCGATGCCTCTTCAACTAATGCCGCATTTTGCTGGGTCATTTCATCCATTTGCGATACAGCTTTATTTACTTGCTCAATTCCTGCGCTTTGCTCTTCAGAGGCCTGAGTTATATCAGCTATCATTTGTGTCACACGTTTCACCGATACCACAATCTCTTGTAACGTCACACCTGATTCATTTACAAGAGCGCTACCATCAGCAACTTTACCAACACTATCTCTAATTAACTCTTTAATTTCTTTAGCTGCACCAGCTGAGCGCTGAGCTAAGTTACGCACTTCACCTGCAACAACCGCAAAACCTCGGCCTTGCTCACCTGCTCTTGCAGCTTCTACAGCTGCATTGAGCGCTAATAGGTTTGTTTGGAATGCTATTTCGTCTATAACACCAATAATGTCAGCAATTTTTTTACTCGATTCGTTAATAGCCGACATACTGGTTACGGCCTTATTAACAACCTCACCACCTTGAATTGCTTTATCACAGGTTTCTTCAGCTAAGTCATTAGCTACCTTGGCATTATCGGCATTTTGACGTACCGTACTGGTCATCTCTTCCATACTAGAAGCTGTTTCTTCTAATGATGATGCCTGCTCTTCTGTACGCTGGCTTAAATCAGCATTACCTTGTGAAATTTCTTCAGCTCCACTAGCCACCAAAGTGGCTGATGAGTTAATTCGATTAATAACCTCGGTTAGTTTATCTGCTGTTGCATTTGCATCTGTTTTCAGTTTTTCAAACGAGCCTTGGTATTCCTTTTCAATCCGTTTAGATAAATCACCAGTAGCCATGGCATCGAGCATATTGCCAGTATCAGTTACCGCATCGTCAACCACTTTAACTAAACTATTAAGACCCTGAGCTAAACGTAGGAAAAAGCCATCTTTTCCTTGCTCAACCAAACGGCTATTTAGCTCCCCTTTACTTGCGGCACTGACCAGCTGAGCAACCTCTTTTTCTATAGCTACTTCTGCTGTTCTGTCTTCCCATTCAACTACAGTTCCAATTCGCTCATCGTCTGGCGTAATAATTGGGTTAGCAACTAAGCCAAAGGTTCTGCCGCCCACTTTAATTTCAGTGCTGTAGGTATCCGTTAACTTAGCCAACATATTTTGCTGATGGGCTGGATTTTTATGAAATATATCAATATTTTGATTCAGTAGATTTTTGCTATCAAAGTTAGGTAAATCAATGCGTATATCATTTTGAGCATTGCTCATCATATTTTTCACCGCGTCATTCATATAAACAATCACATTCGATGCATCTGCAATCATAGTGTTTGTTGCTACAGTGTCTAACGCTCGGCGAACACGTAAGTTCTCCTGTGCTCTGGCACGCTCTGCATCGGCCTTAAATACTTCATCAGTAATATCTTGCCACTCAACAATTGTTCCCAAGCGTTCTCCTTCTTCGTTAAACCATGGCGAAGCAATTAAATCAAAAATAAGACCAGCTAATTTAAGTGTCGCTTTATGGGGCGCATCTAATTTTTTTAATAGCTCGCGCTGATGCGCCGGATGTTGATGAAAATCATCAACACATGTGCCGATTAAATCACTTACAGCAAAGTTAGGTAATACCGATTGCAAATCTCTTTCGCGTGCTTTTAGCATTTGCTTAACTTGTTCGTTGGCAAAAATAATGTTTAAGTCATTATCAGCCATCATCACATTGGCTTGGCATACCTTTAAGGCGTTGGCTAAGTCGGCAGTTTTTTTAGAAGTTCGTTCTAGCTCTTTCTGCTCAGTTATATCTGTGGCGTATTTAATAACTTTTAACACTCGCCCATCCATGTCATAAATGGGGTTATAAGAAGCACTAATCCAAATTTCACGGCCTTGTTTATCAAAACGTAAATACTCTCCTCGGTCGTACTCACCCCGCCCCAGTTTGGCCCAGAAAGTTTGATAATCCGGACTATTTGCATATTCTGGTGCAACAAATAAACGATGGTGCTTACCTTGTATTTCATTAAGTTGGTAGCCAAATGTGGTTAAAAAGTTATCGTTGGCATTAATCACTGTGCCATCTAAGTCAAATTCGATAACTGCTTGTGATTTGTTTATTGCTGCAACTTGTCCAGCTGCTTCGGCTGCCTTTAATTTTTGCATTGTGATCTCTGTGGCAAATTTAACCACTTTAATCACTTGCCCCTGAGAGTCTAAAACAGGATTGTAGGTGGCTTGTATCCACACTTCTTTACCATTTTTTCCAAACCGCTTAAATTCATCTGAAATAAACTCACCCGCGTTCAATCGCTGCCAAAACTGACGATATTCATCACTTTTCGCTTCGCTAGAGCTAATAAATAAAGAGTGGTGCTGACCTTGTATTTCAGCCAGAGAGTAGTCCATTACACGCAGGAAATTAACATTGGCAGTAATGATTCTTCCATTCGGCTCAAATTCAATTATTGCTAATGATTTATGCAATGCATTCATTATCAAATCATTGCTTGATTCAGACTGTTTTGAATTACTAAACCATCCCATGCTTATCACCACCTTTAAGTTATTTACTTTATTTAGTTACTGTTACCGCTAAATATCCATGGTTGCAGGCAAATCAATTAAGGCGACCATTTTTTCGCCTACATTGACTAACCCTGCTACATATTCACTTTCATTGGTCTGGGTTAAACTCGGCACAGCTTTAGCATCTTGCTCTGCAATACTATAAACATCTGCCACTGCATCTACCGTAATACCCATTACTTTACTTTCTTGTTCAAACTCTATTTTTACAATAATCACTACTGTTAACGGCCCATAGGCAATTGTGGGTAAACCAAAACGTAACCTCAAATCAATAATGGGTACTATCGTGCCGCGTAGATTAATAACGCCTTTTACGTACTCAGGGGCATTTGGCAGTGCGGTTATGTCTTCCCAGCTACGGATTTCTTGCACCGTTAATATATCTACTCCGTATTCTTCTTCAGCCATAATAAAGGTAAGAAACTGCTTAATGCCCTCTTTGCGCTGTAGCTCAATATTGCTATTTAATGCTATTGATTCAGAGAACATGAATCCTCCAGAGTCGCTGATGGCTCAATACTCAATGCTTGGCTGCCAGGTTTTTTTAATCCTGAAAGCTTAATCAAACCGCTAATATCTAAAATTAACGAGACACGACCATCACCTAAAATAGTTGCCCCAGAGACTCCGTCCACTTTGTGGTAATTAGCCTCCAAGCTTTTTATAACCACCTGTTGCTGTGAAAGTAAATCGTCAACGAGCACCCCGACTTTTTGGTTATCGTTCTCCACCACAACCAATAAGGTCTTATCTAATGATTCAATCGCACCTTGATGGTTAAAAATCTCGTATAGGCGCAGAATAGGAATGTATTCATCACGTAACCTGAGTACATCTAGGTCTTTACCAACACGGCTTACTTTTGCAATATCAATTTGTAATGACTCTACAATTGAGATCAGTGGAATAATGTAAGTATGCTTGGCCACTTTTACCAATTGCCCATCTAAAATAGCTAAGGTGAGCGGTAGCCGAATAGTAAAGGTAGAACCAATTCCGGCAGCAGATGTCACCTCTACCGAGCCATTTAATGATTGGATATTGCGTTTAACCACGTCCATACCCACACCCCGGCCAGATAAGTCACTTACTTCATCAGCAGTAGAAAACCCTGGCATGAATATAAGTTCGTTAATTTCATCATCTGTTAACTCGCTATCGCCAGCAATTAGCTCGTTAGTAATCGCTTTTTCTTTAATCTTTTGAGTGTTAAGGCCTTGACCATCGTCCATGATTTCAATGACGATATTTCCTCCCTGATGAAAAGCATTTAATGTAACTTTGCCCACAGGATCTTTACCTGCCGCAATACGCTTTTCTACAGTTTCAATACCATGATCCAGTGAGTTTCTTACTAAATGCACCATAGGATCAGATATTTTTTCCATCACAGTTTTATCTAACTCGGTTTGCTCTCCGATCAGCTTTAACTCCACCTCTTTATTAAGCTTTTGAGCAATATCACGCACCAGACGTGGAAAACGACTAAATACAAAATTAATTGGCAGCATACGAATACGCATCACGTTTTCTTGTAAGTCTCGGGTATTATGCGCTAGTTGCGCCAATCCCTCTTGAAGCGAGGTTACCGCAGTGGCTGTCATTTCCTGTTCGCTAAGCTGATTTAACATTGCTTGGGTAATAACCAACTCACCCACCATATTAATCAATGAATCAACCTTATCTATACCAACCCGAATAGAGGTAGATTCTGGCGCGGCTTTTGCGCTGGGCGCATTGGCAGCTGCCTTTGCTTTATTTGCTTTGGGTTGCTCAGCAGTTTTGGGAGCTTCATCCACAACAGCCGGTTCGTTAATTACTTCCTCTGATCCAGCTTTAGCATCATTAAATAAGCCACCGCATAGCTCGACTTTAATATCTGCATCATCTTCAACCCATTCAAAAATCTCTTTAATGGCTTGCTCATCGCGCTCAGTGTTTAAGAAAAACCGCCAATATAAAAAGCACTCATCGCTGGTTAATTCTTTAATATCAGGTATGGCATCGGTGAATGCCTGTACTTCTAACTCACCAAGCTCGGCTAACTCGCTGATCATAAACAAAGGTTCATTACCGGTTTTAAAAAGATGAAAATGTGGCTTAAAATCAATCTGATAAGTATTAACTATAACCTGCTCATGATGTGTTTCTTCCCCTTGCTCCTCACCAGCTGGCATACCTAGTAATTTTTCGAACTGCTCACGTAAAGTATCTGCTTGGGCTAAATCTGGTTCTTCCTGTACTTTTAGCGAACTTAACAAAGCCCTTAAGCAATCCACTGATTTAAGTAATAAATTAATATGCTCGCTAGTTATATTGCGCTCACCTTCACGAATTTGATCCAATAATGTTTCTAATACATGGGTAAAATTTGCAATTGAGTTAAATCCAAAAGTAGCACTGCCCCCTTTTATTGAATGAGCAGCTCTAAATATAGTATTAATGGTTTCTAAGTCTTCTTCGCCTGGCACTAAGTTGAGTAATTCAGTCTCCATGATATCGAGGCCTTCAAAACTCTCTTCAAAGAACACTTCAAAAAACTGGCTTAAATCAATACTCACAGTGCACTCCTAAGTTAACGGATTACTTTTTTTAGCACGGCTAATAGCTGATCTGGATTAAAAGGTTTTACAATCCATCCTGTTGCCCCAGCAGCTTTACCTTCTACTTTTTTATCCATCCCCGACTCCGTAGTAAGCATAAGCAGCGGTGTAAACTTGTAATCTGGTAGCCCTCTTAGCTCTCTAATAAGTGTGATCCCATCCATAATTGGCATGTTTACATCAGAAATAACTGCATCAAAACCTTGTTGCTTGGCAATGGCTAATGCCTCGCTGCCATCTTTGGCTTCGGTAACATCAAACCCTGCTGTTTTTAACGTAAAGCTCACCATTTGGCGCATTGATGCAGAATCATCGACAGCTAAAATTCTTTTCATATAAACCTCTAGTTAGTACTTTCTGAAGCTAAATATTCACTTAAACCGAGTTGTTCAATGGCATTTTTTAATGCGTCACTGCTGCCAACCCAGGCAATTTTTTGATTGATAGTAAGAAGGTGTTTTTGTAGGGCACAAAGGAGTTGAACCGAGGCGGTATCAGCAGACATGACATCGCTAATATCCAGACAAATATCTCGGCTATTATTAAGCTCGCTTAATAAATCTTGATGTAAAACGTCAACCTGAACAATTGAAAGCTCATTTGGTAGTTTAAGCATTTTTAAGCTTTTCCTTATCAACTCAATCCATAACAAAAGCTTAGACCGAGATAAAGAAAACGCCATAAAAACGACTAAAAAATAACTAATTAATTAAAAACAGCTGTTAAAAAACGTAAAAAGGGGCACAAAGCCCCTTGAAAATTGTTAAACCATTAAAAACTAGTTTTTGTAGTAATCTGCTATTTCAATAAATTCCGCTGTTAATTTTGTAGTATTCACCAAAGGCACATCTCCTTGTTTAAATTCGGGCTTAAAAATAGCTCTCAGGGCGCCACTACCATCAACAAGTGCAACCGATGCACTATGATCCACCGCATAGTCAGATTCATCACTATCACTAATTGCATAAATTAATCCCAGCTCTCGTACAAATGGAAATAAGTCTTTATGCTCCCCAGATACAGCTAAAAATTTAGGGTTAAAATAATCTATGTACTCTTTACGCTTTTGAGCAATATCTCGTTTAGGATCAACAGATATAAACCACACCTGCAGTGGATAGTCAGCTTGTAAGTTTTTATAGACATTGTTGAGCTTAGCAAGCGTCATTGGACAAATGTCAGGGCAGCTTGTGTAGCCTAAAAACACTAAGTTCCATTGATCTAAAAACTGCTTTTTGGTTACTAACTCCCCCTGTTGATCATTTAGCGAGAAATCAGATAACGGTTTTGCAGTTTCGTACACTAATGCATCAAGATCTTGTAAACTTTTTTTATCATCACATGCCGATAAAAAAAGCACCGAAAAAACAATTAACCCACACCATAACTGCTTCATATAACTAGCCATTTATCTATAAATAAGATAACAAAGAGTATCATTAAATGAACAATCGAAAAACGAAATAAATCCATTGCGGTGTCTTCTTTGGCGGCAAATTTTAAGTTAATTGCTTTGTATATAAAGAGTATATTGAGGATACAGGCCCCACTTAAATAAATAAGCCCCGACATACCTATCAAATAGGGTAATACGCACACAATGGCTAATAGCACCGAGTACGCGAGCACACAGGTTTTACAAAAGTCGATTCCATGGGTGACAGGTAACATAGGGATTTTAGCCCGTTCGTAATCACTTTTACGCGCGATTGCTAACGCCCAGAAGTGCGGAGGAGTCCATGTGAATATAATCATAACCAACAACCAAGGAGCGGCTGCCATTTGATTGGTTTCAGACACCCAACCAAGTAAAGGTGGCATGGCGCCAGCCAAACCACCAATCACTATATTTTGTGGCGTGGCGCGTTTTAAAAACGACGTATAAATAAATGCGTAACCAACAAGTGCAAATAAGGTAAGTATGGCAGTGAGTGTATTTGCCCACAACATCAACATAATAAACCCTGCCACGCCAATAACAGCAGCAAAACTCAATGCGTGTAATTTACTTAAGCGTCCTTTGGCGACTGGGCGGTGGCGTGTACGTGCCATTTTACTATCAATTTCACTATCAACCACATGATTGATAACGGCAGCTGCCGCAGAGAGTAAACCAATCCCTAATAAACTTATGAACTGAACCCCAATGCCTCTACCAACGTCAGGGGCGAGAGCCAAGCCCACCCATGCCGTTAACACCAACATAGCCACCACTTTAAATTTACTGATTGCTAAATAATCTTGGATTAAATGATAACTTTTAGTCAATAACGATGGGCTATAAACGGGCTGCATTGCTTTTTTGTTAATTGTAAGTGCCATAACGATTCCCCTTTAGGTACGGACTTTTAGGTAATAACATAACCTAACCATAGTTAATAACAGTATGGCAGCCATTAAGTTATGCGCCAGCGCAACACTGATCGGAAAGTGAAAATATACTACAGCTAACCCCAACGCTATCTGGCAAAATAACGCTACCAATACACTCACTGTGCAGCTTTTAATTTTTTGTGAATAGGCATGGCTGTATATTCGCCACATAACGAGTGCCAACACAATACAAGTGACCAATGCCCACATACGATGCAGTAAATGAATAGACATACGCGCTTGTTGTGACAACACGCCAAACTCATAATTGCTGTGCTCTAACGGTAGCTGAAAAACACTACTGAGCGAAAACGGCTGAGCATAGCTACATAGCGGTAAACCATTACAATGTGGCGCGGCATAATTAGCCGCTAACCAGCCACCTAAGGCGATTTGTAAAATAAGTACCGTGAGCGCCACCAAGCTTAGTTTAAAGTGAGGTTTTGCACCTGCGTCCCCCCCCGTAATTGGCTGGCTAGTCAGCCGTAAGTACAACAACGTTAATAACGCCAAAATACTAAACCCTCCGAGTAAATGCCCCATCACAATAAGCGGCTGCAGGTTCATAGTCACCGTCCACATACCTAGCGCGGCCTGAAAAATAACAAGCAAAAGCAGTAGCATCGGTAATTTTACGGGCGTAGTCGGATACTGACGTTTTACAAAAGCCAAAATAAACAACACTAAAATTAATACCCCCAGCGTGCCGGCAAAATAGCGATGAATCATTTCTTTCCATGCTTTTGCTGTTTCAAATATCATATCGGGGTAGCTTTGAATCGCATGCGCAATCTCGGCTTCATGTTTTGGTACGGTTAAAAAGCCATAACAACCAGGCCAATCGGGGCAACCAAGTCCTGCGTCACTTAACCGCGTATATGCGCCTAGAGCTACCACAACTAATGCGAATAAACTCGTTGCTAATACCAAATTTTTATAGTTTTTATACATAGCAGCCTCTACTTAGCTTGAACGAGAGTAATTAAGTAATTTTTTTAGATCTTTTAATAATCCCTTTTGTATCAAACGGTTTTCTTGTGGTTGAGGGTTAAATGGATATTCCAGCACAATCAGTCCCATATGGTCGATTAAATATAAACTCGCGGGTTTTAACTGCTGTTGTTCAGCAATCATATACCAATGCGGCTTCGCAGCTTTGGGGCTCCCCATTATCGCCATATCTACTTTGTGTTGATTTTTGCCAAGGGCAACATATAAATTATCTAAAGCGGCGAGCTGCTCTGAGCAAGACTCTTCGCATTGTGCTGAATAATTTAAAGCAATAGTCCATTGTTTTGGATTATGCTGCTGCCAATTCTCTAGCTTAATTTCACGCTCTAAAAATTCGCCATGATTAGTAATTGCTGTAGGTAGCCAATCAAGTTTTAACGCGCTGTAAGCCAGCACTAATGGGATAGCGCAACATACTACAAAGAGCAACAGGGGTTTATTTTTCATTATCTATCCTCTTCTTGCTTGCAAAAATAGCAACTACCACACAGGCAATTGCAATTAGAAACCACTGTACTGAGTAGGCATAATGCTTTTCTGGACTCATCACAACAGCTTCATAATGGGGGGCTGCAATCTCATCTTCGTCGCCTTGGCGATAGGCCATATAATCCACTAAAGGTCGCTGGGATTGGCTACTGAGAGCTTGCAGATCAATGATTTGAATTCGTTTAGCTAAATCTGATTGAGTATTACTATTAGCTAAGGTAAAGCCACTTAAATTATCTTCTTTAATTTGTGCCGTTAACGTAAATTTACCACTAGGTATTGTCACGTTTGGTAGGGCTTCTCTTGAGCGGCCAGCTTTTACCCAACCTAAATTAACTAATAAAAAGCGCGACTCATCAGGTAATTTTAATAATGTCAGTAAGTCGTATCCAACCTGACCATTATAAATTTGGTTATCGAGCAGCCAATAATTATTGGTATCAAAATAACCACTCAAAGAAACTAATACCCCGGTTTTATTCCACTCTTTTGGCAGCTGTTGCAACTGTGCCCAGCTCATAACTCCTTGCTGCTGAATATTTTCAATGGCATTAAGCTGTTGTTGCTTTTGATCTGCGCGCTGTAATTGCCAAAACCCTAAACGCACACAAACTAATACCACAATAACAATCAGGCAAACTGTGATTATTGAGCTAAGCTTTTGTTTGTTAAATACAACTAACTGCATAAGGATAAACCCAGTGATTATTAAAATTATTATTGTTTTACTGTTATTATTTATATTGTTTAATTTATTTCGTGCTTTATTTATTATGGTGTCGGGAAAAACCAATGGACGCCCCATGTCTCACTTTTTAGGGCGTCGGGTGTTATTTTCTGTTGTAGTATTAGTGATGGTAATTGCCGCACTAAAACTTGGTTTTATTACGGCCAATCAATCACCTTTGCCCACTACAGTACATATACAAAAACAAACAAACATAGCCAAACAACATCAACAAAATGCCAGTACCACGCCGCAGCTTGAAACGCGAAGTGCTTATTTTTTGTAAAGTGGCCTTTTAAAATCCGTAGGAAAACGATTAATAAAATAATGGTACCTAAGGTGACATGCATACCGTGAAAACCGGTTAGCAAAAAGAAGGTATTACCGTAAATTCCCGCATCAAGGGTTAAATTAAGGTCATTATAAGCATAAATATATTCTTCTACTTGGAGCCCTAAAAAGCATACTCCCAGCAAAATAGTTACGCCTAAAAACACCTTAAGTGGAGTACGTTTGTTATTTTCCATCGCTACATGAGCAAAATGCAGAGTTACCGACGACGCTAATAAAATAAGGGTATTTATCAGTGGTAACCCTTGCCAGCCCATTGCTTGCGTAGAGGTGCCCCCTGGGGTATTTAACAATGGCCACACAGCCTCAAAAGTAGGCCATAACACTTCGTTAGTCATGGCGTTGTTATCGGCGCCTCCAAGCCAAGGCACAGAAAACATGCGGGCATAAAAAAGGGCCCCAAAAAAGGCCATAAAAAACATGACTTCTGAAAAAATAAACCAGCTCATTCCTTGTCTAAATGAGCGATCCATTTGTGCAGAATATAAACCTTGATGAGACTCTTCAATCACATTTTTAAACCAGCTAAACAGCATATAAAGCAATACGGCAATACCCACATACAGTAAGTAAACACCACTGCCTCCCTCTTTACCCATATCCATAACTGTTAAGGCTGCCCCTACCGCAATAAAAAATAGCGCCACCGCGCCAACTATTGGCCATGGGCTTTGATCAGGTACGTAATAATGTTCATATTTTTGATTCATTTCATTTGCTCCTAGTTTTTCACTAGTTTTATAAGCTAGTTATTACTGGCTACTAACTTCTCGCTAATATCAAATACGGTATAAGACAGAGTTAACTCCTCCACATCACTAGGTAACTCAGTATCAACATAAAAAAGTAATTTAAACTCTAACTCCTCGCCAGCTTTCAAAGGTTGCTGGTCAAAGCAAAAACACGCTATTTTGTGTAAATACTTAGCCGCTTTACCCGGCGCTACCGAAGGTATCGCTTGCATCACTTTGTCTTCATTACTATTGTTTTTAGCGCTAAACATAACCTCACGCATGGCCCCTGGTTTTACATCTACACTGTATTCTTTAGATTTAACCTCAAAAGGCGCACCACTTTGGGCATGCGTGGTAAAACTAACGCTAACTTCTCTATTCTCAGTAACCAAGGTACTTTGCTGTGCTTGCTCTAACGAGGGCTTACCATTAAGCCCGGTTATATCGCAAAACACGTCATATATAGGTACCATGGCAAATGCAAAAGCAAACATTGCAATGCAAATAACCACCAGCTTTTTTAATAACGGCAAGTGAGTCATTATTTAATGTCCGGCGGCGTTGAGAACGTATGATATGGCGCTGGTGAATCAACTTCCCATTCAAGCCCTTCTGCCCCATCCCAAACTTTTGCAGGCACTTTATCGCCCCCTTTTGCACATTTATACACAACGACAACGAACAGTAATTGCGATAAACCAAAGGCAAACCCACCTATACTAATAATGGCGTTAAAGTCAGCAAACTGCAGTGCATAATCTGGAATACGGCGTGGCATACCGGCTAATCCCACAAAATGCATTGGGAAAAACAGCACATTTACACTTACCAAGGACAACCAAAAATGCCATTTTGCCAAAGTAATATTGAACATATTTCCGGTCCATTTTGGCAGCCAATAATAAGCCCCTGCCATAATAGAAAAAACCGCGCCCGTTACGAGTACATAATGAAAATGTGCAACCACAAAGTAAGTATCGTGGTATTGAAAATCGGCAGGCGTAATAGCCAACATCAATCCCGAAAAGCCACCTAAAGTAAACAGCACAATAAATGCGATACTAAACAGCATAGGCACTTCAAAGCTAATAGAGCCACGCCACATAGTTGCCACCCAGTTAAATACTTTTACGCCGGTAGGTACCGATATCAACATAGTCGCGTACATAAAAAACAACTCACCCGCCACGGGCATACCAGTGGTAAACATATGATGCGCCCACACAATAAAGCTCAACAAGGCAATCGAGGAAGTGGCGTACACCATAGAGGCGTAACCAAATAGTTTTTTACGTGAAAAAGTAGGAACAATCGTAGAGATAATGCCAAAAGCAGGCAAAATCATAATATAAACTTCAGGATGACCAAAAAACCAAAATATATGTTGGAACATTACCGGATCGCCACCACCAGCTGCGTCAAAGAAGCTGGTCGCAAAGTATTTATCGGTGAGTACCATAGTAACTGCACCAGCAAGTACCGGCATTACTGCAATAAGTAAAAAAGCCGTGATCAGCCATGTCCACACAAATAACGGTAGCTTCATCCACGTCATTCCAGGGGCGCGCATATTCACTATGGTTACCACCACATTAATGGCTCCCATAATCGAACTAATACCCATTATATGCACCGCAAACACAAACATTGCTGTGTTGTCGTTACTATAAGTGGTGGAAAGCGGAGCGTAGAAGGTCCACCCAAATGCAGGACCGCCACCAGGCATAAACAATGACGCTAACAAAATCAAAAACGCAAATGGTAAAATCCAGAAGCTCCAGTTGTTCATTCTCGGTAATGCCATATCTGGCGCACCAATCATTAACGGAATCATCCAGTTTGCCAATCCAGTAAATGCAGGCATTACTGCACCAAACACCATGATTAAACCGTGTACTGTGGTCATTTGATTAAAAAAGTGAGGATCAACCAATTGTAAACCCGGCTGAAATAACTCAGCCCGAATAACCATAGCCATTGCTCCACCAATCAAAAACATGGTGAGAGAAAAAATTAAATATAAGCTTCCTATATCTTTATGGTTGGTTGTAAATAACCAGCGCTTAAAGCCTGTTGCAGGTTGATGGCCATGATGAGCCTCATTGGAATTAGGTTGTTCTGCAATGCTACTCATTATTTAGCCTCCCCATCAGCATCCAGTGCCGCTTGTATTTCGCTTGGTTGAATTACCTCTCCGGTGTCATTACCCCATGCGTTTCGCTTATAAGTAATAACGGCTGCTATCTGCTTAATAGATAATTGCTTTGCGAAAGACTGCATCGCTGTACCTGGTTTACCATGAAGTAAGATATCGATATGACCTTTGATATCACCTATAACTATTGGGCTGCCTTTAAGTGCTGGAAAGACACCCGGCAAACCTAAACCTGTAGGTTGATGACACGCTGCACAGCTCGCCATATAAACTTGCTCACCAAGAGCCATCAGCTCCTCTTTTGGTACCACTTGGTCTAATAACGCAGCGTCTGCTTCAGCCGCTTTTTGTTTAGCTTGTTTAGCTTCTGCCAACCACGTTTTGAAGTCTTCTTCTGTTTTTGCTTCTACCACAACAGGCATGAAGCCATGATCTTTACCACACAGCTCTGCACACTGCCCGCGGTAAGTACCTACTTCATTAATATTGGTCCATGTTTCGTTAATAAACCCAGGGTTTGCATCTTTTTTAACTGCAAAATCAGGTACCCACCATGAGTGAATTACATCATCTGAAGTCATTAAAAAACGTACTTTTTGATTAATCGGTAGCACCAGCGGCTTATCTACTTCGAGTAAATAATTCGGGTTTTTATCGGCAAGATTCGTTATTTCATTTTGAGGAGTCGCTAACATTGAATAAAACTCAACGTCCTCCCCCATATACTCGTAATGCCACTTCCACTGTGATCCAGTAATTTTTATGGTGATATCAGCTTTGCTGGCATCCTCCATGGCAATTAACGTTTTAGTCGCAGGAATTGCCATAACAATTAAGATGACAAAAGGAATGGCAGTCCAGAGTATTTCTACTTTGGTACTTTCATGAAACTGGGCAGGGACAGCCCCTTTAGACTTGCGATGATGGATGAGTGCCCAAAACATAATGGCAAACACGATCACCCCAATCACACAACATATTAAAAATATGGTCATGTGCAGTTGGTATACATTATTACTTATATCAGTTACGCCTTTACGCATATTATATTGGCTATTAGCAAGCACATTTTGCGAAAAAACTAACAATATAAGCCACAAGGAAGAACTCAGCTTACCCATGTGACGGCTCCTTTGATGCTATTGCTGACGCAAAGCGAAGAGGCATACGGCTTAAACGCCCATTCGTTATTTTTATTTTTTATAAGGGTGCTGGAGTTACTAAATGTGTGTGCTCAAAACGACAAGGCTGTGAGTTATTTTTATTCCAGCTCTTTAATAACTAGTTAAAAAATAAACAATAAGCAAGGTGAGTATGAAAAATAAACAAGAGGTTACATAAAAAAGTGCAGCAAAGAAAATAGTCACAAATAAGGTAATTAATCTAAGAGTCAGAGTTGGTAAGGGGTAGCTTGAATAACAGCGGAAAAAATATAAAGTTTTATGATTTAAAACAATTAGAATAAATTTGTTTATTTATAAAGTATTTAGAGATTTTTTTGAAATAACAAAAAGCGATTCACAAGCAATATCGTACAAAAATAATGCATGTAAAAACAGCGCCTAATCAATATTAAGCGCTAAGTTATGTTTAACTATCACATCCAATCAGCGTTACGAATAACACCCACCGCTAAACCTTCAATATTGAAGGATTCATTTTCCAAGTCTACTTCAATAGCTGAAAACTCGTCATTTTCAGCATGCAGTAATACTTTTCTGCCGGCTTTTTCTAGACGTTTAACCGTAACATCATCATCCACTCGAGCAACAACAACCTGACCATTTTCAGCTACTTGAGTTTTATGTACAGCGAGTAAGTCGCCATCCATAATGCCAATATCTTTCATACTCATGCCGTTAACACGCAGTAAAAAATCGGCCGCAGGTTTAAACATTAAAGGGTCAATTTTACAGTGGCTTTCTACATGCTGTTGCGCCAATATTGGCTCACCCGCAGCAACTCGACCAATTAAAGGTAAGCCCAGTTGCTCTGGCTCTTCTTCTTCAACAAGCTGAATACCCCGACTCGCGCCCGGCTTCATTTTAATCACACCTTTTTTAGCCAGTGCTTTTAAATGTTCTTCTGCAGCATTTGCACTTTTAAAACCCAGTGTTTGTGCAATCTCGGCACGTGTAGGAGGCATACCAGTGTCTTTAATAAACACTTTGATAAGTTCGAGTATTTGCGCTTGGCGTTTCGTTAATGGTCGCATACAACTGGTTTTCCATACAGTACAATTAACTGTGAGTATATACAGTTATTTAAAAATCGCAAATATAAATTAATACCTCATAAGTGATGATGGCTAAACAATAAGATGCTTTAAAACCCCAATAATAAATGTAATTATTAGCAGCGCATTACCATATTAATTCTCAATTACTTATCCAAGGAGCTAGCATGAGTATTTGGCACCAACCAATTACATTAGAGTTTTGTAAGCAATTAGATCAAGGGATCACTGGCCAAGGCACGCTCATGAAGACCATGGGAATTGAAATCAGTGAAATTGGAGATGACTACTTAATCGCCACTATGCCGGCAATTCCAGAGCATCATAACCCTATGGGTATAGTGCATGGTGGTGCCAATGTAGTCCTTGCTGAAACCGTAGCAAGTTATGCCGCTAACTTTGTAGTTGATTTCAGTCGATTTTATTGTGTTGGGCAAGAGATCAGCGCAAGCCACTTAAAAGCGTCACGCAACGGCACATTAACGGCTACCGCAAGGGCTTATCATATTGGTAAACGCAGCTCAGTTTGGGATATTAAAATAACCAATAGTCGCAATGAGCTTTGCTGCGTATCAAGAATGACCGCAGCCGTAGTCGAACGAAAAGGTTAAATTACTTTTCCAGAGGGTAAATAGTAACTTCTATGCCTGCGCCAATTGCAGATATGCGTAACAAGGTATCTGCATGCAAGGCCTGATTAAAACATTTTGGCGACGTACCCGACTCAAATCCCATATCAAAGGTTCTACGAGAACAACTTAACCATTGCTTTAATGCATTGCGTGAACACGACTCAATTAGTTCACATAAGTGATTAATTGCTTTATCAGGTGTGGTTATTTCACCAGCTACTTCGATGCGTGCCAGTTGGCGGTATTCGTCTTTATCATAATGTAAAATGGTTGCGACCTTTTTTAAATCAGCAACTAATACGCTAATATCTTGCTTTGACTCGAGCTCTAGATCTACATTTAAAAATTGAATTTCCGACATACAGTTGTGTTACCCCACTTAAATTTCACCGCAAACTTTAACCTAATTTTGCATTTATACCAAATCAACAGCTTATAATTTATTTAATTCCTTTATTAAGCTGCAAGTATTAAAGTAACGGTTAATACAGCTATTAACCTAATGGTAGCTAGCTCCATTAGGTGCCTTGCAAAAAATAATAATAATGAGAAAGCGAATGAACAAACGCATTTTTAAAACAGCCCGTAAGCTGCATAAATGGCTAGGCTACTTTTTGGTAATACAAATTTTTGCATGGCTGCTTGGCGGTTTATTTATGAGCGCCATGCCACTTGAAAAAGTACACGGTAAACACCTTGCAAACCGCCAACTAGAAAACCCTTTCAGCCAAGCCGATTACACAGCCTCACTTGATAAAATTATTGCGAATACACCACAACCCCAGCAAATTAATTATAGTCACTTTTTAAATACCCCAGTAATTACAGTAACTACAGCGAGTAAAACCTATAGTTTTAATGGTACAACTGGCGACCCACTTTCAGCACCAAGCAAGGCACAAATAATCACTAATGCCCACGCTCACCTTTTAATTAATGCAAACGTTATAAGCACAAAAAAGCTGGCAACCAGTTTTAGAGAAGCCGGGTTTAAAGAAAATATTTGGCAAGTTAATTTTAACGATATGCTTAGCACCAGCTTATATTTTAATGCTGATAACGGCGAGTTCATTACAGTTCGCAGTAATATTTGGCGAGTGTTTGACTTCTTTTGGATGTTACACATTATGGATTACGATGAGCGCGAGGATTTTAACAACCCGTTACTCATTAGCTTTGCTGCCAGCAGTGTGTTTTTTAGTTTTACTGGTTTTATTTTATTACTGCAAAACATCCGATTAAGAACAAGAAAACGTAAGCTATCCTGAGTTTTTAAGCAGGTTGTACAGAAAACTGATTTACCATTTAGGTTATTCTCTTTAAAATCGCGGCTCCTGTAGTTCACTAAAGTGATAGGATATGCCGCATTTTATTTTTGCGTTATTGCTTTGCGTTATCAGCTTTACTATTAATGCTGAGCAATTTACTCGTTTTTCCAGTGCTAAAAAACACTTAATTAAAACCTTACCAACCAATGCAAAAAGTATCTATTGTGGTTGCGACATAAAACGTAAAGGCAAAAAGTTAGTACCCGATGCAACCCATTGTGGTTATGTGCCACGCAACACATTTACCCGCTCAGGTAACGTGAACCAACGCGCTCTGCGAATAGAATGGGAACATATTGTACCCGCTTGGGAGTTCGGTCATCAGTTACAATGCTGGCAAGATGGTGGACGTAAAAATTGCCGTAAAGTAAGTGCAAAGTTTCGCATGATGGAAGCTGATATTAACAATTTAGCTCCCGCAATCGGTGAAATTAACGCTGATCGTTCAAACTATCGCTTTGGCATGTTAGCCCAAAATGCTAATCAATATGGTCGCTGTGAGGTTAAGGTTAATTTTAAACAACGCGTTATTGAACCGCCGGTTTATGCACGTAAACGTATTGCCGATGCATACGCTTACATGCAAAAAACTTATGGTTTAAAAATATCAAATCAACAACAAAAGCTGTTTAATGCTTGGCAACAACAAGCTTATGCCGCAAACACCGACAGTAAAAAGCTGTAAACTTATGTTTATAATGCTTGGTGTGGTCCAAATATTTCGTAATGAATATTCGAGCTCTGTACACCTAAGTCAAGTAGTTGGCCTTTTACATAAGCCATAAATGAAGCTGGTCCACACAAATAAAATGCCCCTTCGCTAATAGGCAGTGATGCCTCAAGCACAGATAAATCCATAAGACCTGTGTAATCACATCCCCCACCACCTTGATTAAACCAGGTTAAGGTTTTTAGTTGTGGATGCATAGCCGTTTGCTGAGCTAGGTAGTCTTTAAATGAATACTCCAAGCTATTTTCACACGCGTGTAAGTAACTAATCGCTTGATTAGTATTGTCGCTCAATAGCGTTTGCAGCATAGCCATCATTGGGGTTTGGCCAACACCTGCAGAAATAAGCACAACGGGGCTTGTTGCGTCTTTCAAAAAGAAGTCACCTGCTGGTGGGTATAGCTCTACTAGTGCGCCCTGCTCTAGTGAGTGTAAATAGTTAGACACCACGCCAGGCTGTGGTTGGCACTCTTTTTTAACGCTAATACGATAGTTTTTAGCATTGCTCTTTTGCGAAATAGAATACTGGCGGATCTCTTCATATTCTGCCCCCTCAGGCTTAACTTTAATGCCAAGATATTGTCCTGGCTTATGGGAAATAACAGCTTTGCCGTCTACAGGCGTGAGGATAAAGCTGGTTACAAATTCAGACTCAACATGTTTATGAGTAATTTCAAACTTCCGTGTGCCTACCCAGCCACCGTGGTTATTTTTACTGTGTGCATACAACGCTGCTTCTTCGGTAATACAAATATCAGCCAGTAGGTTATAAGCTTCTCGCCATGCGTATTCAACATCAGCTGTAAACTGTTCAGGAATAAGCTCTTTAAGTGTGCCGATCAAATGCGCCCCTACAATAGGGTAGTGTTCGGGTAAAATATTCAAGCTGGTATGCTTATGGTTAATTCTAGCTAATGCCTCTTTTAACACGGCTAAATTATCAATATTTTGCGCATACGCAGCCAAGGCATTAAATAATGCAAATTGCTGACGACCCGTTTCTTGGTTAGTCATATTAAAAATATGTTTAAGTTCCGGGTTATGGCTAAACATGCGCTTATAAAAATGATCGGTGACGGCTGTACCCGCTTCTGCAAGTAATGGAGCTGTACTTTTTACAATCTCAATAGTTTTTTCAGATAACATTTTGGTTTCCTATGGGTGAACTAACCACGACGCCCATCAACACGACGCCGCGTTAATATAGGAGTGCAGTGAATTAAAAATAATAAAAAGGCCAGTAACCAAAGCACAGCACTGATCTGCCAAGCTAGGTGTGGCCCAATAAAAGACGGGAGAAAAGCACGAATAATTGCGGCACTAAACACCAATGCAAATGCAAGATTCATAAAACCAGGAATACTAAGTGAGCGACCGGTATGTCCTAGTGATACCCGTGTCATCATGGCTAAAATCATCATGCCGATACCACCAATAGTGATAAAATGCAGAGCATCTTTAAACAGTATTGCACTGCTATAAAAACTGATTGCCACTAACATTAAACCTATACCTAAAGCTAAATACGCAAAGTGTAACGACCATAATAATGGGACTTTTAGGACTTGCTTGTTCCACCAGCAAACACCGCGAACTAAATGCAAAAACGCTGCACTCATCACAACTAGTGCCGGGTTAATTACAGTGAAAAATAATTTACTAATAAAAAATAATGCTATCGCCAATACCGATAAGTATAAAATAGCTTTATCTATGTTTGGTGTGCGTACCTGCTTAGATAAGCCCAGCCCTTTGGCAGTAAAAAAGGGTAATACACGCCCAGCTACAACTCCCACCAACAAGCTTATAACCAGTACTGCGGTATCAACCATTGCAAGCGCTAGCTGCGTTTGGCTTTTTAGCACTAGTATTAAATACAACATATTGAGCGTACATAAAAATGAAAGAATAAATAAAAACAAGTAGTTGCGTTTACTGCTCGCTTTTATCAACATGCTGGCTAGCACTATAATTACCGAGAGCCACCAAACAACTTGTAAAATCAGTACCGCATAAACATTAAACTGAGCAATGCTAGGCACAACTACAAAAAAACTAAGCCGTGCACTAAGCCATACTAGGCTAAGCCACATCAATGGTTTACCGTTAATACTTGCAACACCGGTCCATGTTTGTGCTGCAGTAAGTAAAAAGCCAGCCACAACCACGCCCGCAAAACCAAATAACATTTCATGTGCATGCCACAAATTAGCAGGCATAACTAAATACCACTGTGCATCGCCACTTAAAATAAGTAACCAATAACCCACAGACAAACACGCTAGTGATCCACCAGCTAAAAAAAAGGGTCTAAATGCCAACATCCATAATGACCATTGTGATACCTGATGAAATGCGACCTGCGCTGGCATAGGTTCGGCTAAGTTTATGGGCTTCATTAGCGCACCTCCTGTCCCAGCCCATGCTGTGCCACACAGCGCAGTACGTAACTCACTTTGAGAATAGCCGCGAGAACAATCGTGCTAATGTGTGCAAAAATTTGTACCGGTATAGAAAAGTAGCCCGCATAGGGATAACTTATTAACAGCGTAATCACCCCCCCCAATACGCTAATACATAGCATCTTATTTGCATGAGATAGCACACGGTAATACAGAGAATTAGACTTCACTGAATAATTAACCTGTCCTAAAAAAATACTGCTCATAACAACTCCAATAACTGCTTTCGTTATTTTGTTATTACACAGACCATGCCAATTAAATAAAACTCTTAAATTCAACGCGTTATTTAATTTCACTTTACAAAAAGAGTCTTTATGACCTACTATAAAAACCAATTAAATACACTAACAGGTCATTTTGACATGAATCAGCAATTCAACCTGACTCAAGTTGCCTTGGAGCTTGCACAAAGCACCTTACATGCCCACAGTTTTGAGCAGCTCTTAGCCACGGTTGAACGTGTTATTCCAAGTGATGCTAGCGCCTTGTTAATTCGCCAAGGCGAGCAATTAAAGCCTTTAGCGATTAAAGGTTTAATGCCTGATAGCTTAGGCAGGCGCTTTAACATTGCAGAGCATCCTCGCCTAGATGCTATTTGTAATCACCGCTTGGCACTGCAATTTGCACATGACTGCCCGCTCCCAGACCCATATGACGGCTTACTACTAGCTAAAACGGGTGATATTCCAGTGCATGCCTGCTTAGGGTTACCGCTTTATGATAAAGATTCGCTGCTTGGTATTTTGACCTTTGATAGCCTAAACGCTGATGCGTTTGACGGCATTACCGCTGATACGCTTAATACCTTACAAACCTTGTGCAGTGCGCACTTTAAAACAGCCCTAGAGCTTGCCCATTACAAACAACATGCCCAGCACTCAAGTGAATTAGTACAAGCGTTAAACCGTGAGGCGCTCAAGCGTGATGGTGGTGAAATTATTGGCCAAAGCCCAGTAATACAAACCCTTAAAAACGAAATAAAGCTGGTTGCAGCCTCTAATTTTAGTGTATTAATTTTAGGTGATACTGGGGTCGGCAAAGAGTTGGTGGCGCGTAATATTCACTTGCATTCAGCACGCAAAGATCAGCCATTGATCCATTTAAATTGTGCATCACTGCCTGAAAACCTCGCCGAAAGTGAATTTTTTGGCCATGCAAAAGGCGCCTTTACAGGGGCACAAAATGCTCGCCAAGGTAAGTTTCAGTTAGCCGATGGCGGTACCTTATTTTTGGATGAAATAGGCGAGCTACCACTGGCAATGCAAAGTAAATTATTACGGGTACTGCAAAGTGGCGAAGTACAAACCGTTGGTGAAGATGAACTTAAATATGTTGATGTTAGAGTGATTGCAGCCACTAACCGTGATTTGAAACACGAAGTAGAACAGGGGCGATTTCGCGCCGACTTATATCATCGCCTAAGTGTGTACCCGTTAAGCGTGGCGCCGTTAAAAGCCCGTGATGAAGATGTTATTTTATTAGCCGGTTATTTTTTGGAAAAAACAGCTCGTAAGCTTGCGATTAAACAGCTAAAACTCAGCATTGAAACGCAATTAATGCTAAAAAAATATGACTGGCCTGGCAATGTAAGAGAGCTGGAACATGTTATTAATCGCGCCGCATTAAAAGCTAAACAGCATCAATGGCAGCAACCAATTATTACTATTGAGCCAGAGCATTGCGAGCTAAATTTAAGCGCTGTTAACACCTTAGCTCTTGAACACTCAAACCAGCTTGCAACCACACCTTTAACAAACAACATTTCGTTAAAACAAGCCACCGATACTTACACTCAGCAGCTTATTATACAGCAACTTAAACAACATAATTATAACTGGGCAAGCACAGCGCGTAGTTTACAGGTCGACCGCGCTAACTTAACACGGCTAGCCAAGCGCTTGGGTATTTCTATAAAAAAATCGTTGTAGCTTTTTTAACTTAATTTACGCTGCTTAAAATAGGTTTTTAATAACTGACTAAACGCTTGCACTTTCGCAGTACGATGCACTAAATGATGCGTCACTAACCATAAGTCAGTAGGCCAACTAAGTTCGTTAGGTAATACAGGCACTAAATCAGAGTATTGCGCTGCAACATCATGTTGTAATCCGCCAATCCCTAGCCCCTTAACGATGGCGCGAGTAGCCTCTGAGGTTTCTGATACTCTAAGTTTAACTTGCGACGAGGGAATATTTTCATCAACCCACGAAAAATATGGCACTTTGCCATTATACCCAGCCACACCCGATACAAAATTATGCACCGATAGTTGTGCTAACGTTTGTGGCAAGCCATAACGACTAATGTAATGTTTTGAGGCATAAAATCCTGACGAGAGTGCCGCCAAGTGCTGCGCAATATAATCACCTTCATCCGGTCTAGGGCCTGCTCTTACAGCGATATGTGCTTGGCCATGGTCTAAGCGCAAACGCTTTTGATCCATAATCACTTGTAATTGCACTTGCGGATGCAAGGTTTGAAACTGCTCGCATACCTCACTTAATACATCTATAAAACCACTCACAGTGGTGAGTAACAAACTACCTTGTAAGGTACTATCTGCTGCAATTATGTCACTGTGTAAACGCTCTAGCTCACCGTTAATTGCTTGTGCTGTGGTAAATAACTTAGCGCCAATCTCTGTGACTTTGTAGCCACGAGCATGGCGGTGGAATAATCGCGCATTTAAGCTTTTTTCTAAGTTATTAATTCGTCTGAGCACCGTGCTATGATGCACATCTAGCGCTTCGGCTGCTGCAGTTAAAGTACCTAACCGCGCCACCTCAAAAGCAACCTTAAGATCTTGCCAATCATCAAATTGAATTGCCATGGTAACCACTCTTTAAACTGTGCATATATGCACACAAGTTTTGCGTTTATTTGGCTTTTCTGCAAGTGATTATTTGTTAAAGTCATACCTATAGATAATCAGCATCAGGATCAACTCATGACTACACCAAAAATTATTGCCCTTGCAGGTAGCTTACGTAAAGACAGCTTCCATCAAAAACTTATTAATGAAGCTGCACGTTTTGCACTAGAAAGTGGCGCTGAAGTGGAAGTGATTAAACTTGCAGACTTAGCCATACCAATGTTTGATGAAGATTTAGAAGCACAAGGCACACCAGCCGGCGTACAACAATTAAAGGACAAACTGCGCACAGCCGATGGTATTTTACTGGCCAGCCCAGAATATAATGGTTCTATTACCGCGGTGTTAAAAAATGCCATTGATTGGGCATCTCGCACCGAACAAGGCGCAGAGCCTGCATTTGCAAATAAAGTAACCGCGTTATATGCAGCATCACCGGGTGGACTTGGCGGCTTACGTGGCTTAAATCACGTGCGTGATATTTTATCTGGCATTGGCAGTTTAGTATTAGCCAATCAATTAGCTGTACCGGCTATTCATACTTTGTTAGACGAAAACGGCCGTATTAACGACCCTGCTACCGCTGAAAAAGTAGCTGGCCTTGCGCAGCAGTTGGTTAGCGTAGCAAGTAAACTAAAATAAACATTACAACTTTGTTGCTGCAAGCTTTGCAGCAATAAAGTCTTCATGGGTAACGTACAATAGGTTTGCAACACGACGAATAACGTATTCTTCTTGTGGATCAAGTTCACCATCTGAGTATGCTAATCGCCAGAGTAGTTCAACTATTTCAATGCGCTGCTGTGCACTACATTGATTATTAATTTGCTTTGAAAATTGAAAATAATCAATGGCGTCATCTAAGCTCGAACTTGCTTGTTCGGTTAACTCATCTACTGCTTCATCAGTTAAATCAAAATACTTTTTTAATGTCAGACTTAGCGTTTGTTGCTCATCTGCCTGTAAATCATTATCCGCTCGCATTACCTCAATTAATAACGCGGCAACCGCTGTTTTTAAATCATGTTGTTCAATATCATAATCTTGCTGATCAATACTCGAAAAAAGCTGTTTAATTTGCTTGAACATCACATTTCCCCTTTTTGGGTGTTAGACTTATATCATAACGGGTGTAATAGATATGCTGATCACACTACCCAAAATCAAGATGGAGTTAAAGGTTTATGAGCAGAAAAGCAAATCATTATATATATGGAAGTATTAGCTGGGTATTTTTAACAGCGTGTTCGAATGTGTCGGCAGAACAAACTGAAATGCAGCGACTCTATGACTTTGATGAAAAGGTGCATTACAAGCAAACGCAAATAGACACTAACAATTACCACTTAGAAATACAGTCTGATGACTACCCACATTTTAGAAACCAAAGTGTGTTTTTATTGCGCCACGCAAACCGTTTATGTCGCGATAACCCTTTCATGTTAAAGGTAACTGAAGGCGTGCAAGAGTATGAGCGCTTTCCAACTAAACCACGCGCTTATCAGCCACCACTGAGTGTATTTGTGCAGTGTGAAATGCCTGCAGAAAAAACCTCAAAGAAATAACACCTCGTTATGCTTCCATAAAACCACTGAGCGTTAAAACAGCCAGTGGTTTTAATATAAAAAAAGATTAGTTAACACCATATCCCCATGGTGCAGCCGGTGGTGTGATAGGCTTAGTTAAATCAAAGTCAACGCGGAATTCGCGACCTTGGCGAATGAGTCGGTAAGTGAACTTTTCAGGGTAAATATACATTTGCCATGTATTGCCAACCGATTGTGGTATGCCTTGGCTAACAAATAACTCTTTTGAATACTGATCAGCAGGGAATGACTGCATGTTAGCAAACCCCGCATCAAGCGTATGGCCACCATACATAGTTGATACATCATCAGTACCATCTTTATGGCGGTGATCGTGCTTTAGGCTCAACCCACTGCCTGTTTTTGTGATGATCCACGTACGTGAGGCATCATCACCCACATGAAACGGCACTTGTAGCTCACGTTCATTACACTTACGCACATGCATAACTAATTTTTTATCGGCAAATGAACTCGGCCCTGTGGCATTATCAACCGTTACTTTACCTTCAAAAGCTTTACCACAATGGGCAGCAATATTATCAAAAAAGCCATCATGGGTTGGAATTGATACTAAAGGCGCTGGGCGTGCTATTGCAGCGGTTGATGCAAGCATTAGTGCTGCAGCTGTTAATAATTTCATAATGTATCCCTAAACATGTAAAAAATTAGCTTAGCGTTTAAACAAACACAAAGACAGTAATCACGATGAACAGCATCTGACAGCAATAAAAAACGCGGCTTATGCCGCGTTTCATTATTTAATAACTTTTAAGCCACTATTGCCAAGGACGCTCAGCGGCAAGTTTTGCTTCAAACGCATCAATTTGCGGGTTTAAGGTCTCGGTTACACCAATAAAGTCTAAGCCACTTAATAAACGCTCTTTCACGTCTTTGCGAATATCAAAGCTGATTGGCGCAAATTTATTGCTGCGCAATTGCTGGTTTTCTAAATCCACATCAATGTGAATATCGTCATGCTGCTCACTTAACACAAATAAGTCTTCTAATATTTGCGCTGGCAATGCAATAGCAAGCATTTGGTTATTACCACAGTTATTAAAGAAAATATCAGCAAAGCTTTCAGCCAAAATCACTTCAAAACCATATTGTTTAAGCGCCCATGGTGCGTGCTCTCGTGATGAGCCACAGCCAAAATTATCGCGGGTTAGTAGTATTTGCGCGCCTTGATAGCAAGGACGGTTCAAAATAAAATCAGGGTTTGCCTCACCATTATCTAAATAACGCCAATCGTAAAACAAGGCCGCATCAAAGCCGTCACGGCTAGTTGAAGTTAAAAACTGCTTAGGAATAATTTGGTCGGTATCGACGTTGTTTTTATCAAGTGGGGCCATTAAGCCACTAAAATAGATGCTCATTAGGCTTCTCCTCTAATATCAACAAAGTGGCCATGTATTGCTGCCGCTGCCGCCATTGCTGGGCTCACTAAGTGTGTACGCCCGCCTCGCCCTTGGCGTCCTTCAAAATTACGGTTAGATGTAGATGCACAGCGTTTACCTGCGCCTAAACGGTCGTCATTCATTGCTAAACACATAGAACAACCCGGCTCACGCCATTCAAACCCTGCAGCTTTAAATATGTCGGCAAGGCCTTCATCTTCTGCTTGCTGTTTAACCAAACCTGATCCCGGAACAATTAATGCCTCAACGCCAGCAACCACTTGTTTGCCTTCAACAATTTTTGCAGCGGCGCGTAAATCTTCAATGCGGCTGTTGGTACATGAGCCAATAAATACTGTATCTACTTTGGCAGTTGATAACTTATCGCCCGCTTTTAAACCCATGTATTTAAGTGCACTACGAATGGCATCAGCTTTAATTAAATCAGTTTCTTTGTCTGGATCTGGAATACATTCGTCAACGCCAATCACTTGCTCTGGGTTAGTCCCCCAGGTGATTTGTGGTTGAATATTAGCAGCATCTAGCTCTACCTCTAAGTCAAAGGTTGCGCCATCATCAGTTTTTAAGGTTTCCCAGTAGGCAACAGCGGCGTCAAAATCAGCGCCTTTTGGTGCAAATGGACGCCCTTTTAAGTACTCGTAAGTGATTTTATCTGGGGCAATTAAACCTGCCTTGGCACCCATTTCAATACTCATGTTACACAACGTCATGCGCGCTTCCATCGAAAGCGCCTCTATGCCTTCGCCACAAAATTCAGCCACATAACCCGTACCACCAGCAGTGCCTAGTTTACCTATAACCGCCATAATTAAATCTTTAGCAGTTACTGTTGGGCGTAACACACCGTTAATTTGAATTTTTAACGACTTAGCCTTTTTTTGCTGTAGCGTTTGCGTAGCTAATACGTGCTCAACTTCTGAGGTTCCAATACCATGGGCAAGCGCTCCAAACGCGCCGTGGGTTGAGGTATGGCTATCGCCGCATACTATGGTGGTGCCTGGCAAAGTGATCCCTTGCTCTGGGCCAATCACATGTACTATACCTTGATTTACTGAATTTAGGTCGTACAGCAAAATACCAAATTCTTTACAGTTTGCATCCAGTGCCATTAGTTGATTTTTAGAGACTTCGCTGGCTGCATCTAATGAACGGCTTTTAGTTGAAACATTATGATCCATGGTCGCAATGGTTTTTTCTGGACAGCGCACTTTACGATTTTTTTCACGTAAACCTGCAAATGCTTGTGGCGACGTCACTTCGTGTACTAAATGACGGTCAATATAAAGTAAATCGGTTTGCTCGTTGATGCTGGCAACCGTGTGTGCTTGCCAAATTTTATTGTATAAAGTTTGAGCCACTTGCTAACTCCCTGATCTGATTGAGCCACAGCCTAACGGTGCTGTGGCTTTAATAGTTAAATGCGTGAAACAATAGCCGCTGCAACATCGGTGGTGGTGTAGCCGCCCTGCGGATAAATATCAGGCGTCCCCACACCCGCTTCAACCGCCTCTGCAACTGCTTTTTCAATGGTGCGAGCCGCTTCATCTTGTCCTAATGAATAACGTAACATTAATGCGGCACTTAAAATTTGTGCAATAGGGTTAGCGACCCCTTTTCCGGCGATATCGGGCGCTGAGCCACCCGCGGGTTCATACAAGCCAAAGCCTGATTGATTTAAGCTAGCCGAAGGTAATAGCCCCATAGAGCCGGTGATCATCGCGCATTCGTCCGATAGAATGTCGCCAAATAAGTTATCGCACAGTAATACATCAAACTGGCTAGGCTGTTTAACTAGCTGCATCGCTGCATTATCTACATAAATATAATCTAAGCTCACCTCAGGAAACTCTTTACTCACTTCAGTGACTACTTCACGCCACAGTACGCTTGATGCTAAAACATTGGCTTTATCAACCGAGGTTACATGATTGCTGCGCAATTTAGCGGCCTCAAAAGCAAAACGTGCAATACGCTCAATTTCTTTACGCGAGTATGTTTGGGTGTCAAATGCCGCTTCTTCAGCACCTTCGCCACTGCGACCTTTTTCACCAAAATAAATACCGCCGGTTAGCTCACGCACACACAAAATATCAAAGCCTTTTTCACTAATATCAGCACGAAGTGGTGATGCTGCGCTTAATGCGGGTAACAATTGAGCAGGACGTAAGTTACAAAACAAACCAAAGTGCTTTCGTAGTGGTAACAATGACGCGCGCTCTGGTTGATCATTCGGTGGTAAATGCTCCCACTTAGGGCCACCCACGGAGCCAAATAAAATAGCATCGGCGTTTTCACAGGCTTTTAAAGTTGTATCAGGAAGTGCTTTGCCAAATTCATCAATGGCTGCGCCGCCAATCGCGTGATGCTCACGGTTCAGAGTAAAACCAAATTTATCACTGACTGCGTCAAGTACTTGCTCTGCAGCTGCCATAACTTCTGGGCCAATACCGTCGCCTGCTAATACGGCAACGCTGTAATGTGTTTTACTCATCCTGCTTTCCTTTGTTGTTTTAAATCAGACACTTTTTGTGCTCGATAAATTAAGTTATAAACCCGAACCATAGCCCGTACTGAGGCTTCGACCACATCGGCCGCAATACCAGCACCGTGATAGGGACGACCATCATATTTAGCAATAATATTCACTTGCCCTAATGAGCTGGCGCCTTGGCCGGTGGCCTCTAAATTGTATTCAATCATTTCAACACTCATACCTGTTAAGCGCTCAATAGCAGCAAACGAAGCTTCAACTGGACCATTACCTGTTGCGGCTTCTTGTTTTGCTTCGCCATCAATCAGCAAGCCTATGGTTGAGCTGGCCACCGATTGTGAATTAGACGCAGAGTTAACAAACTCTAACTGGTACTTTTCGTCTTTGTCGTTAATTTGATTAAAGTAAATCATGGCCTCTAAGTCGTAGTCGTATACTGTGCCTTTTTGATCAGCCAGCGCAACGAAACTTTGGTATAAGCTATCCATGTCGTAATCTGATTTTTGATAGCCTAATTCTTCTAAGCGGTGTTCTATAACATGACGGCCTGAACGTGAGGTCATATTTAATTGATTACTTGGTACGCCAACACTTTCTGGTGACATAATTTCATAAGTGTTTTGCGCTTTTAATACACCGTCTTGATGAATACCTGAGCTATGAGCAAACGCATTTTCGCCAACAATCGCTTTATTTGGCTGTACCGGCATATTACAAATTTTGGCCACTTGACGAGAGGCGCGATAAATTTCTTCGCTTTTTATGTCGGTATATACGTTTAAGTGGTCTTTACGCATTTTCATGATCATTGCCACTTCTTCAAGTGAACAGTTCCCCGCACGCTCACCTATACCATTAATGGTGCATTCAATTTGGCGTGCACCGGCTTGCACTGCGGCCACGGAGTTGGCAACGGCTAAACCTAAATCGTTGTGGCAATGCACACTTAAACGCGCTTTATCTATATTTGGCACGTTATTCATTAAATGACGGATCATTGCTGCGTATTCATCTGGAGTTACAAAACCGACTGTATCTGGCAAATTAATTGTTGATGCACCGGCGTTAATTGCTTGCTCAACAATTTTGCATAAATCCCAATGCGGTGTACGCCCAGCATCTTCACACGAAAACTCAACATCATCGGTATAGTTACGCGCTAATTTAATAGATTTAACAGCCATTGCAGTGGCATCATCAAGACTCATACGCAACTTGTGTTCAAGATGAAGCGGGCTGGTGGCAATAAAAGTATGAATACGGCTTTGCTGTGCAGCGCGCAGCGCATCGCCACAGGCCTCGATATCTTTGGCAACCGAGCGAGCTAAGCCACAAATAATAGGGCCTTTAACCTCGGTGGCAATACGTTGCACTGAGCGAAAGTCAGCTGGGCTCGACACCGGAAACCCCACTTCCATTACATCCACATTTAAGCGGCTAATGGTATGCGCCAGTTGAACTTTATCGTCTTCTGTTAGGCTTGCTTTTAGTGCCTGCTCACCATCACGTAAGGTGGTATCAAAAATCCATACTTTATCTTGCTGTTGCATAACTGCCCCTCAATTCCTGTATTACCCAAATTTCGATTTATCCCTGCAGCGAGATAAAAAAAACCCCGCGGTTGCGGGGTTTTTAATGTTTAACTCAATGCAAACACACTAATCCCCGCTCACTTGCCACAGCAGTAAGAGGTTTAGGTTTAGTGTAATTAAGCGAATAGTTTGCATCTGTTTTCTTGTGTGTGTGTCCAATGAGGCTTATTTTTATCATTGCAACGCAGTTGGCGCAAGCATAAAAATACCAAACAAATAATTAAAGGGGACTTTCTGGGGATTTAAAATTCAAACAAAATTGGATAGCAGAATAAAATATCCAACTTAAACCTAGAGCAGGTTTAAATTAATAAGCGCTGTAAAATACAGCGCTTATTTTAACTTTTTTAATATTTATTCTTTATTTTCAGCACGTACGTAATTTGACGCGCCGCGCGTAATATAACGTAACTGCCATATAACTCGCTCAATCAGTTCATCGCGTTGCTGACCTTCAATATCGAGCGCTTCAGCGCCTGCATTAAATACCAAAGTAACCATGGCTTCTGCCTGAATATACGCATGAATAGCATCGCAGGGGGTTTCACTTTCTAAATAATGTGCGAGTTCTAAAATAAAGTGTTTTACTTCACGTGCCACTGCTGCTCTAAATGCTTTTGAGGTACCTGAGCGTTCACGCAACAAAAGTCTAAACTGATTGCTTGAGTTATCAATAAACTCCATAAAAGTAACCACAGAGGTGTTGATTACACTGCCACCACTGGCTATTCGTCTGCGTGCTTGGCGCATCAGCTGGCGCAGGGTTAAACCCGCTTCATCAACCATGGTTAAGCCCAACTCGTTCATATCTTTAAAGTGACGATAAAAAGAGGTAGGCGCAATACCAGCTTCGCGTGCTACTTCACGCAAGCTTAAATTAGAAAAGCTATGATCAGCACTAAGTTGATTAAATGCAGCTTCAATTAATGCTTGTCGTGTTTTTTGTTTCTGTTGTGCTCTAACACCCGACATCAACAGCTCCCTGAGTGAATTTGTAATAAATTTTTAATTAAAAAAATAGCTAATAGTACAGTCTAATACTTGACGGCAGCAGATTGAAATATTATTTTAGCGTACAGTTGTACGCTGAGAAATGAGAAACATGAAAAAACCACCGATTATATGGACCAACGTCCTTTTCTTTAGCCTGACGTTTTTGGCTGCTATTACACTTGTACCTTGGTATGGGTTTAACTATGGCTTTACAGGCACGCAGTGGGTTGCTTTTGTAGCTTGCATGTTTTTTGCGGGATTATCGATCACCGCGGGCTACCATCGTTTATGGGCGCACAAAACTTACAACGCTCACCCTGTGGTTGAATTTATTTTTGCCCTTGGTGGTGCCTTTGCGCTACAAAACAGTGCGCTGCATTGGAGTAGCGATCATCGAATTCACCATGGTCAAGTTGATGACCCAGTTAAAGACCCTTATGCCGCCACTAATGGCTTTTGGTACAGTCACATTGGCTGGATGCTTCGCGACTACCAAGGCGACAGCTACGATGATTACAGCAACTGTCGTGATTTACAGCGAAATAAAATTGTTATGTGGCAGCACAAGCATTACTTAAAATTGGTAATTGCCATGAATGTTGGTTTACCGCTAATACTCGGCTTAATGCTTGGTGATGTATGGGGCATGTTACTGTTAGCTGGCTTATTGCGTTTAGTGCTGAGTCAGCACTTTACCTTTTTTATTAACTCAGTAGCACACATTTGGGGTTCACGTCCTTACACTGAAAAAAATACCGCGAGAGACAATGGCTTTTTAGCACTATTTACCTACGGTGAGGGTTATCATAACTTCCATCATATTTTTGCCAGCGATTACCGTAATGGCATTAAATGGTTTCATTACGACCCAACAAAATGGATGATCCGCTCACTCGCTGCCATTGGTTTAGCGAGTAAATTAAAGCGTACACCGGTTGAGCGCATTGAAAAAGCTAAAGCAGAAACCTTAATGAGCAAAACACAAGGTCGCCTTGCAAAATTGCCTTTAGCGCAAGATAAGCTTACATTATTACAACAAGAGTACGATTTGTTGCTTAAAAAGCTGCAAAATTATTGCTCATTACAAAAACAAGTGTTGGAAGCTAAAAAAAATAATATGGCAAAGCAGTGTGAAAAGTCGGCATTAATGGCACAATATCACGAGCTTGAAGCCGCCTGGGAAACACAAAAACAGGCATGGCTAGCACTTAATGCGAGGTTATTAAAAGCCTCTTTTAGTTAAAATAGGAGTGGCTGTGGCCAAACAACCAGAAAAGAAAAAAGTACCCGTGAGCTACCAATATGATGCAATCATTATTGGCACGGGTCCTGGCGGTGAAGGGACCGCTATGAACCTCTCTAAAAGTAACAAAAAAGTAGCGGTTATTGAACGCCAAACTGCTGTTGGTGGTGGTTGTGTTCACTGGGGAACCATTCCTTCAAAGGCACTTCGCCATTCGGTTAGTCGCTATATCGAATACAAAGCAAACCCTTTGTTTAACGTAGGTGAGCGCCCAGTAAGACTTACTTTTCCAGATATTTTACGCCATGCCAGCTCGGTAATTTCAAAGCAATCAAACTTACGCAGCAGCTTTTACGATCGTAACCGCATTCATATGTTTCAAGGCGATGCTAGCTTTGTTGATAAGCACACTATTGAAATTAGACGTAATGACGGTTCAACTGAACGCCTAACTGCACAAACTATTGTTATTGCTACCGGCTCACGCCCTTATCGCCCACCAGGTGTTGATTTTACCCATTCGCGTATTTATGAAAGTGACACAATTTTAGGCCTTGAACACGACCCGCATCGCGTACTTATATACGGCGCGGGTGTAATTGGCTGTGAATACGCATCTATCTTTAAAGGGCTAGGTGCAAAGGTTGATTTAGTAAATACTCGCGATCGCCTACTTGCGTTTATGGATGCTGAAATATCTGATGCGCTTAGCTATCACTTTTGGAATAGTGGCATTGTTATTCGTCATAACGAAGAATTTGATCGCATTGAAACCCGCGATGACTGTGTTGTTATGCATTTAAAATCAGGTAAACGTGTAAAGGCTGACTGCATTTTATTTGCCAATGGCCGTACTGGTAATACCGATACACTGAATTTAGAAGCGATTGGCTTAAAAGCAGATAGCCGCGGACAAGTAAAAGTAAACGAAACCTACCAAACAGAAATAGACAATGTATACGCAGTAGGCGATGTTATTGGCTACCCAAGCCTTGCTAGTGCAGCCTTTGACCAAGGCCGGATTGCCGCAGATGCCATCGCTTGTGGTAACTGCGATGAAAAGCTGATTATTGATATTCCAGCCGGTATTTATACTATTCCTGAAATGAGTTCTGTTGGTAAAACAGAGCAGCAATTAACTGCCGCAAAAGTACCGTATGAAGTGGGGCGTGCGCAATTTAAACACTTAGCCCGTGCGCAAATTGCAGGTACCGATGTGGGTAGTTTAAAAATATTGTTCCATACAGAAACCAAAGAAGTACTTGGCGTGCATTGCTTTGGTGAGCGTGCTTCTGAGATTGTTCACATTGGCCAAGCTATAATGGAACAAAAAAATGGTGGCAATACCATCGACTACTTTGTAAATACTACGTTTAACTACCCAACAATGGCAGAAGCTTATCGAGTTGCGGCATTAAATGGTTTAAACCGCTTGTTTAAGTAAAAACTTAAGTAAAATAGTTTGCACAAAAAAGCCCGCTAATTAGCGGGCTTTTTATTGCTAGTTCACAACTTACTTATGATATTGTGCACTTAGCTCATGCACAGCGTTAATAAATACACCCGCATTTTCTGGATCAACATCAGGTGTAATACCATGACCTAAGTTAAATACATGACCATTGCCAGTGCCAAAGTCTTCTAAAATAGTGCCGACTTCTTGGCGAATACGATCTGGCGTGCCGTGTAGCATTGAAGGATCCATATTGCCTTGTAGTGCCACTTTATCGCCAACACGACGTTTGGCATCACCAATATTAATAGTCCAATCTAGGCCTACTGCATCACAACCTGTTGCTGCAATTGCCTCAATCCATTGGCCACCATTTTTAGTGAATAAAGTAACCGGTACTTTACGGCCATCATTTTCGCGAATTAAACCATCAACGATTTTATGCATATACTGCAGTGAAAACTCATTGTAGTCACGCGGGCTCAATACACCGCCCCACGAATCAAATATCATCAGCGATTGTGCACCCGCTTTAACTTGCGCGTTTAAGTAATCAATCACTGAATCAGCTAGCTTATCAAGCAATAAATGCAGTGTTTGTGGCTCAGCAAACGCCATTTTTTTGATTTTACCAAAAACCTTACTGCTTCCGCCTTCAACCATATAAGTTGCAAGTGTCCAAGGTGAACCCGAGAAACCAATTAATGGCACTTCACCTTTAAGCTCACGACGAATAGTGCTTACAGCATTCATTACGTAGCCAAGCTCATCGGTAGGATCAAGTTTTGGAATTTTTTTAACATCGGCTAATGATGAGATTGGGCGTTCAAACTTAGGGCCTTCACCTGTTTCAAAGTACAAACCTAATCCCATTGCATCGGGAATAGTTAAAATATCACTAAATAAAATAGCGGCATCTAACGGGTAACGGCGCAGAGGCTGTAAAGTTACTTCACAGGCTAACTCAGCATTTCTACACAGGCTCATAAAATCGCCCGCTTGTGCACGTGTAGCACGGTATTCAGGTAAATAACGTCCAGCTTGACGCATCATCCATACTGGCGTGACATCAACAGGTTGCTTGGCAAGGGCACGTAAATAACGGTCGTTTTTTAATTCGCTCATAGCGTATAGAGTCCTAGGGCTTTTAGAAATTGTGCAAGATTGTACCACCATATTTGCGCCCCCTCTATCGCTAAGCGATTAAATCGCCTTAGAGTAGCGCTAGATCAAGTAATTTTTAGTTTTCATTTTATTTTGTATATAAAACAGCCAAACAAACGTTAATAATAAAAACTTTTCATTAAACTATTTGCAACATTTAAAAAAGCTTGGTATTGTTACTCCCGCGTTAACAAAACAATAACAAAAATTGTTAATACAAAAATAATAAAAATCTCTAATAAAAATAAGAATGCTTGTTTAAACAAGTCTAATAAAGAAATTAAACCACCGTAACAGGTGGTTTTTTCTTGCCTGAAATAAATTACTTACAACTTATACCTTAAACAAAACCCTCTGTGGTACTACATCTATTTTACTTGTTGATATACACGCCAATTAAATATATCTTGGATGATAGAAACTTTATTACCAATTAAAAATCCAACCCAGCTTAGGAGAAGAATTATGCTGAAGCGTGTAGAAAAAGCTCAACAAAAGTGGGGGGGTAGCCATACGGTCATCGACAATTGGTTAAACGAACGCCAAGAGCTGATTGTGCTTTATTGTAAAATTGCAGGCTTTTCACCTTACGAGAAAAAAGATCAATCTCTGCCTGAACCATCACAAATTCAAGCATTTTGCCAAATCTTAATGGATTACCTATCGGCCGGCCACTTTGAAGTGTACGACGATATTGCTAAAGCTTGCGAAAAGAAAGGCTTAGAAAGCCAACAACTAGCAAATACTATATACCCACGTATTTCAGATACCACTGACATTGCTCTAGATTTCAATGACAAATACGCTGAAGTAGACGCAGAAGATTTGTTAGTAGGATTTGATAATGACCTATCGGTTATTGGTGAAGCACTCGAAGCGCGCTTTGCACTCGAAGATGAGTTAATTGATAACTTATATTCTAACCACACTGACTAATTAGTTATTCAGTGCAATAAAAAAGGGACCTAAGGTCCCTTTTTTGTTTTATATAAAACTTATTCTGCAGCGGCAGCTTCTGCATCATTTTGAATTTCTAATAATTCAACTTCAAAAATAAGTGTTGAATTAGCAGGAATTTTACCTAAATCACGATCACCGTAAGCAAGATCTGAAGGAATGGTAAATTTGTACTTAGAACCAACAGTCATAAGTTGTAAACCTTCAGTCCAACCAGGAATAACACGGTTTAGTGGAAAAGTTGTTGGCTCGTTGCGTGAGTAAGAGCTATCAAATTCAGTACCGTCTAAAAGAGTACCTTTATAATGCACTTTAACTACGTCAGTCGCTACTGGCTTAGCGCCTTCGCCTTCGCTCATTACTTCGTACTGTAAACCAGACTCAGTAACCATTACGCCTTCTTTTTTAGCATTCTCAGTTAGGTATTTTTCACCCTCAACTTTGCTTTTTTCAGACTCTACTTTTGCTTTTTCTTCTTGTTTAGTACGCACTGACTCATCTAATGCTGTTAATACTTCACGAATTTTCTCTTCGTCAATTTTAGCATTACCAGCAAGTGCATCTTCAAATCCACGCATTAATAATGCTTGATCTAATTCGATACCAATCTCTTTTTTATCTGCTAGGTCTTTATTTAAAAAGTTACCTACAGATGCACCAATACCGTATGCTTGTTGTTGCGCTACAGTATCTAGCTTAACGTCTGCTTGCTCTTTTTTTGCTTCTTGATTACAAGCTGTAAGCGCTAAAACTGACGCTGCAATCAATGACAATTTAATCGTCTTTCTCATTTTAAATCTCCGACACACTTTGCAGTTGTCATTTATTGTAATATTACTAGTTAAAGATTAACGGCCTACATGGTAGGCTGCTTGTTTAATAGCTAAACTAAAAACATATCCAGTGATTAGACAAACAACCTAGGCGTTTTTCGCAACCTAGTCTAACCTCTCAGTCACGAAGAGTTAAGAGGAAATACCTGTAATATGTCGTTATTTCGTACTTTTTTAGTTGCTACCTGCTGTTTATTAACAATTGCATGTAGTGATGAAAAACAACAAGCAGTGGCTAGTTTTGAGCACACAGCACAAGGTGCTTTCTCATCCGCACTATCGCATGATGGTCAATACAGCTTAGTGTCTTCTATCAATCATGGGGTCGCCCTTTGGGATAATCAACAGCAAGCGCTTAAATACCAATGGTTTCAACAGCAGACTGAAGATAGCTTAGTTTATGCCGTAGCCATTGCTTTTGATAATAGCGTGGCAGTTACCGCCGAAAAAACCACCTTTGCCGTTTGGGATATTGCCTCAGGCAAAAATAAAGGCTTTTACAAAATACAAAAAGCCAGCATCCGCGATATTGCCATTAGTAACCAAGGCAACAGTGTTGTTTACGGGCGCAGCGATGGCGTTGTGGTATTTATAAACCTTAACACTGGCAGACGCATTGAATTTTTAGGCCACCAAGATAAAGTAAACACCGTAGACCTATCACCTAATGGGCGCTATGCATTGAGCGGCTCAAACGATTATGTGGCCTACTTATGGGATACCCAAAGTGGACAAGTTATCCATCGCTTTAATCACCCAACCCGAGTAACCCAAGTCGCTTTAGATCCTCAAGGACGTTATGCTTTTACCGCCGACAGTATGGCACAAGCAAATGTATGGAAGCTGACTACAGGTGACCTTGTTAGTAAACTAAAGTATATTGCGCGTCAGAAAATTTTTACTGCGGTGCGCTTTAACGACCAAGGCACTTTATTAGCAACCGGTTCACCCAACAAACGAGTGGATTTATGGCAGCTAAACAGTGGTGAAAAAATTCAAACATGGCAAGTGACCCCACGAGAAGGCAGTAAGCCAAAATCGGCAGTGGTACTTGATGTGACATTTACAGATAACGGTAAATCATTGTTAACTGAAAGCTCAAGCGGAATCGCTGAGCGCTTTATTATACGAGAACCAAATGAACACAATTGAACATCGGTTAATGGAGCTTGAGGCTAAAGTGGCTTTTCAAGACGAAACGATTGAAATTTTAAATGATGAAATAAAAGTTCACCAGCAACAGATGGCAAAAATAAAGCGCCAAACCGAGTTGCTGGCTGAAAAACTTAAAGAGTCGCAGTCATCACAGCCTATGATGTCGAATATGCCAGAGCCACCGCCGCCGCATTATTAAGCAGCGCTAACAAGGCACTAGTCGCCTGGATTAAACACGCCAATGATCTGTTCAAATTGGCGTGTTGATGCCTGCACAGCCTGCTCTGGTTGAGCCATTTTATGGCCACACTGCATACATTCAACTTTTTCTACGTCGTGCTCTTTGTAAAGCATTAACATATCCATAGTTTTACACTCAGGACACGTTGCTCCAGCAATAAATCGTTTTTTATGTTTCACTTCGCTTTTCCTACCATTTTGACTGACGTTATTTTATCGCAATATTTGCCTACTTGATACGATTGATATGGCTAATAAGATCCGTGTTATAATGGCGGCAATTCAATCAAGGCACAGTAAAGTAACGTATTTATGATCCAAATCTCAGAAATAGAACTGCTTCGCGGTGGCAAAGCTTTATTAAAAAATGCATCGGCTACACTATTCCCAGAGCACAAAGTAGGCCTTGTTGGTGCCAATGGCTGTGGTAAGTCAACGCTATTTAGTTTATTAAAGTCTGAGCTTTCGTTAGATGGCGGTAATTACAGTATTCCTAAAGATTGGTCACTGGCCTCGGTAAAGCAAGAAACCCCCGCCCTTGAAATAAGCGCCATAGATTACGTACTGCAAGGCCACCCTGAATATTATGCGCTACGAATTGCGCTGCGTGAAGCCGAGCAAAATAACGATGGCGACACTCAAGCTAAAGTGCATATTCAGCTTGAAAACATTAAAGGCTATAGCATTGAAGCCAAAGCAGGTGAGCTGTTACATGGTTTAGGCTTTGCTAATAATCAAATAGAAAACCCGGTTAGTGCATTTTCGGGTGGTTGGCGCATGCGCTTAAACTTAGCCCAAGCGCTTATTCGCGATGCCGACTTACTATTACTGGATGAGCCAACAAACCACCTAGATTTAGATGCCGTGTATTGGCTCGAGCGTTTTTTACGTGCCTACACCGGCACGCTAGTACTTATTTCTCATGATCGTGAGTTTTTAGATGCTGTGGTTGATCAAATTTGGCATATAGATAAACAACTTATTAATGTGTACAAAGGTAACTACTCGCAGTTTGAACGCCAAAAAGCTGAGCGCCTATTGCAGCAACAAGCCATGTTTGAAAAACAACAAGAACAAATAGCGCATCTTGAGCAGTTCATTACCCGCTTTAAAGCCAAAGCTAGTAAAGCCAAACAGGCACAAAGCCGTGTTAAAGCGCTAGAGCGAATGGAAAAACTTGCCCCAGCACACGTTGACTCGCCATTTGATTTTGAATTTGCCGAGCCAACCGCTCTGCCTAACCCGTTAATGACACTCGACAAAGCCAAAGCCGGTTATGGCGATGTCACCATTTTAAACAGTATTAAGCTGAACTTAGTACCAGGCAGCCGTATTGCACTACTTGGCAGAAATGGCGCAGGTAAATCAACACTGATTAAATTACTATCAGGTGACTTACAACCTCAAGCAGGTGAAGTGTTTCAGCATCAAGGCTTAAACATTGGCTACTTTGCGCAGCATCAACTGGAGTCTCTAGATTTAAAAGCCAGTGCCGTCACTCACCTGCAACGCTTAAACCCTAAAGCCAGCGAACAATCATTGCGTGACTTTTTAGGCGGTTTTGCCTTTGTAGGCGATAAAGCACTCGACCCTGTAGCACCGTTTTCAGGCGGTGAAAAAGCCCGTTTAGTACTGGCTATGTTGGTTTATCAAAAACCAAATTTACTACTACTCGATGAGCCAACCAACCACCTTGATTTAGAAATGCGCCACGCTTTAGTTATGGCATTACAAGGCTTTGAAGGCGCTATGGTCACGGTATCGCATGACCGTCATATGCTTAAAAATACCGCCGATGAATTTTATTTAGTTGATAATGGCGAGGTCACCCAATTTGGCTACGACCTAGATGCATATTATCAGTGGCTGCTTAATGCTAATAAAGAAGCCGCTAAAAACGACACCGACGAAGAGCCAAAAGCCCATTCACAAGTTAACCGTAAAGAGCAAAAGCGCTTAGAAGCCGAGTTTAGAAAAGCGATTCAGCCGCTGAAAAAGCAAATTGAAAAACTTGAAAAGCAATTAGATAAATTTGCTGCAGAACTAGCTGACGTTGAAGAGGCGCTAGGCGATAACACTCTCTATAACGACGAAAATAAAGGCAAGCTTAAAGAGTTAATTACTAAACAAGCCACACTTACGCCTAAGCTTAACGATGTTGAAGAAGAGCTACTTATGGCCCTTGAAGAAATGGAACAAAAAGAGCAGGCATTCGCCGATGAACTTGCTTAACAGCAATCATTTTTGGCAGTTTGCATGTAACCTTTATAGCAAAGGTGACATGCAAACGCGCCTGTTAGATTATCAAAACCAGCTAGGTAAAAACGTCAACCTATGCTTGTTGCTGTATTACTTAGATTCTCTCAATCTAGCTATTAACCAAACACAGCTAAGCAAGCTTGAACAATCAATTAGTGAGTTTGATAAGCAGGCATTGAAGCCACTACGAGCCACACGTGCCTATTTAAAAGCCAATCAAGCCGAGGTTACAGATTACGCCGCAATTCGAAAAGCACTTCTCGGTGCCGAGCTAAAATTAGAAAAGCAGCAACAGATAATATTGATTGATGAAGTTAATAGTATGAATTTAACACCTTGTGCAACGCCCAATAACAGCGATAAATATTTGGCATAATTTTTCACTATTAATTTCATCAGATCATAAAGCCATTTATATTATGAATATTAGCTCTTATATACATGGTTACTTTGGTTTACTTTTATACACCAAGCTATATATCTTTAGTTTTGTATTGAAATACCTCTTCTAAAGGTAAGTTAAAAACTAAAGAAATTTTAAAAGCCACCTCTAAAGTGGGTGAATATTTATTTGCCTCAATTGCCATTACCGTTTGCCGCGTTACGCCAATAGCATCTGCTAACTGCTTTTGCGTCATTTCATCGCGTAAAAAGCGTAATGTTCGAATAGAGTTAGTTATTGCATACTCACTCATAGATATTACCCGTTCTGCCTTTATAAAGCTGCGCTATGTAATTGACTATTTCGGCAATCAAAAAAGCGCCTACCATGATATGCATTGGTAAATATGGAATATTATATTCGATAGCTGGGCCCCAGTTATTAGCTTCAATTTGATATTGAAAAATAGCAACACAAATTCCCGCCTGTAAGATTATGGCCTTGTATTTATAACCCACTAAATTTATTTGCTTTTCTCTCACATCAGGTGGCTGATTTAATTCATTATCACTGATAAATGTAAGTAATAAATAGCTCAATACTATAAGTATGACAGAATAAATTAACACCTGTAGCAATAAGCCAGATAACCAAGAAACAGAACTAAGCTGCTGCGTACTCGCATTCATTAGGCTGTTTACATAAAAGTAAGATATGTACACGCTTACTAGTAAATCGATACTCAGCGTCAGTTCTCTAAAACTTATGCTTTGTAAAAGTTCTTTAAAGTGCTCTGAACGAGTCATATAAAGCTAACTCCAAGTAAAATATTTTTGACTTTTAAACTATAAGTTCACTTTTTAGCCATGTCAAATATATTTAATACTAGGTTTGCTTTATTTAACCTAAAACAAAGCAACGGTTATTCAAAGCTGAACTTTGCTGACCATCTTTATTATAAAAGTGATTAAAAAATCGCAGATAATTTACTAAAAAGTGCAAAATCGACTTAACTTTATTGATCAAAATCAACATCTGCATTGCCCATTTTATAATCTGTAAAATAGCTTGATCTGGATCATATCAAGTACCACTGAGCCAGCCTATGATTACCCCATAGACATCAGGAGGCAATTATGGACGTATTCTTTAGAGATTTTTTTAGCGACCCAGTACTATTTTTATCATTTGGATTTTTAGGCGTCGTTATTAGTTTATGCCTCTTCTTTGTGTATTTTTTCATGAAAAAAGTACACGATGCAGATATTAAAGAACAGCATTAAGCACGACGCACAAAGCGCCTTATTAGTTTACTGATTAGGCGCTTTTTATTTTTAAATATAAAAAATTTGCTACACTAGCGCTTCGTTAATTGCAAAGTGCGTAGTACAGACATGATCCCTAAGTTCAAACCCGCATGGTGGATGACCAACCGACACGTTCAAACCATAATACCGCGTTTTTTCCGCCCTTTTCATCATACTCGCTACGAACTTGCGCAACTTGATACGCCCGACGGTGACTTTATTGAGCTTGCTTGGTCACTCCCGCATAACGAAAAAGCACCACTCGCAGTGGTACTTCATGGACTTGAAGGCAATATCAACAGTTTTTATGCCAAAGGCATGATGAAGGCATTAAAAAAGCAAGGCTTTGCTGTCGTATTGATGCACTTTAGAAACTGCTCAACCGAAGTAAACCGCTTACCAAGAGCCTACCATAGTGGCGACACCGCCGATTTAGCTTTTTTTATAAATCATTTAAAACAACAGTTTCCAAATCGCCCTATTGTAGCGGTGGGTTTTTCATTGGGTGGTAATGTACTGGCTAAGTATTTAGGCGAAGAAAACATTCACTGCCCGCTTAACGCAGCTGCCGTGATATCTGCGCCCTATGATTTATCATCATCTAGTGATGTTATTCGTAAAAGCTTAGGTAAAATTTATCAAAAATATTTGCTCGATCGAATGAAAAAGTCGATGCAACGTAAATTACCGCAAATTAAACAGCAGATACCGATCACCACTGATCAATTAATGGAAATTGACGATTTACTAGAGTTCGATAACCAGCTTACAGCACCGTTGCATGGCTTTGAGAATGCATACGATTACTACAAAAAAGCCAGTGCGATGCCGTATTTAAAAGATATTGCGACACCTACACTAATTATTCATGCCAAAGACGACCCTATGCTGTCGATTAAAGCGGTTCCAAGTAGTCAGGATGTAAGTGAGCATGTTACGCTACGTATCTCTGAAAAAGGCGGCCATGTTGGCTTTATTAGCGGTAACAATCCACTTAAGCCCGTGTATTGGCTAGAGCAAGTAGTGCCTGACTATTTTAAGCAATGTGTATTTAATAACACCGATAAAGAGTGACTATGATTATTCCTTTTGAACAACTTGATAAAGACACACTGTACAACCTAATTGAAAGCTATGTACTGCGTGAAGGCACAGATTATGGCGAACAAGAATTCAGTATACAAAGCAAAGTGGCGCAAGTGAATCAGCAATTAAAAAGCGGTGAAGCCATGGTGTTTTTCTCTGAACTGCACGAGTCGGTCACCATAATCTCTAAAAGTGAATTCAAAGCACTGCAAAGTGAAGCGCAATTCGACGAGTAAACTTGTCAGACACGGCGTAAAAATAGACAATGGTTTTTTTAACTCAAAGAGCCATTATAAATGATAAAACTAAGCTCACTAGTTGCTGCAATGTCGATTGCATTAACCGGCGCAGTCAGCGCTGAAATAACCCCTTCAGATAAAGCAATCAAGCTTGCTCACGATACCATTTTAATCGACACCCACATCGATGTACCTTACCGTATTCATGATAAATGGGCGGATGTAACTAAAGCCACTGAGGGCGGCGATTTTGATTACCCTCGTGCAGTAAAAGGCGGTTTAAACGCGCCATTTATGTCGATTTATATTCCTGCTCATTTAGAGTTTGAAGGCAAAGGAAAAAGCTTTCAATTAGCGAATCAATTGATTGATGGTATGGAAGCGATTGCGTTTCGTGCTCCAGATAAGTTTGCCATTGCCAGCTCAACAAGCGATATAGAAGCACAATTTGCGCAAGGTAAAATGTCGATTGCCATGGGTATGGAAAACGGATCGCCTATCGAGGGCGAAATGAAAAACCTACAACACTTTTTTGATCGTGGCGTGCGTTATATCACCCTAGCTCACTCGCAAAGCAATCATATTTCTGACTCATCATACGATATTCGTCGCAAGTGGAAAGGCTTAAGCCCATTCGGTAAAGAGCTAGTAAAAGAGATGAATAACATCGGCATGCTGATTGATGTATCGCATATTTCGGACGATGCATTTTATCAAGTAATGGAATTGTCTAACACACCCGTTATTGCGTCACACTCTTCACTACGTAAATACACGCCGGGTTTTGAGCGTAATATGAATGACGACATGCTGTTAGCCCTTAAAAAGAACGGTGGTGTGATTCAAATTAACTTTGGTTCAAGTTTTGTTACTTCAAAAGCCGGAAGTTGGTACGATCAATTCAAAAGTAAAAAACAAACAATTACTGAAGAAGGCAAAAAAGTAGCTAAAGATTTTGATGCGATGTACCGCGCTAAAAATCCATTTCCATTTGCTAGCCTTGAGCAAGTTCTTGATCATATTGATCACGTTGTGAAGCTAATTGGTATCGAACATGTTGGTATTGGCTCTGATTATGACGGTGTAGGTGACTCACTGCCTATCGGCTTAAAGGATGTATCTAGCTACCCTAACCTAGTTCAAGGTTTGATGGATAGAGGTTACAGTGATACCGATATTAAAAAGATTTTAAGCGGCAATACACTAAGAGTGTGGAAGCAAGCTGAGCAATACGCAAAATCGCATTAAGCTTTACGCGCTAGGCTTAGGTCTAGCGCTTATAGCCAATTTAAACACCGTATTTCGCCACTCACGCCCCCCCCCCTTCTTAATTAACCAGTATATTTCATCCTCATTTAACACATTTTTTAACAGACTTATATTTCGAAAACAGATAAATTACCCATTTTAGAGGCAGATTATTTTATGACTATAAACAAAGGAACTATTGCGATTACTATAGCAACACTTGCCTTGGTAATTTCATGCTACGGAACATTTTTTAAAGATCAGCCCAGTTCGCTTAATAAACCCAAGCAGCAACAGCTAAGCCCCACAGTTTCTATTAGTACTCCTGCAGAATATCAGCAATCAAATGAAGCCTTAATTGACGAACTAAGCAAGAAAGTAAGTTCGCTACAACGCAAAGTAGCAAACTTAACACTGCACGCTAATGGCTCTTATCAAGAACAAGATACCGACGAATTTAAGGAACTTGTTCTTGACGTACTAGAGGAAAAACAGCAGCAAGAAGATGAAAAACGACGTGAGCAAAATCCTCTTTATAGCTTTTATGCAGACTTACCAGAAGACTATGATTTAAGGATCAAATCAGAACCTGATTATGCAAAACAAATAAACTCTCAATTAAGAGAGCAAACCTTAGATCCAAGCATCTCTGATTTAAATAGGTTAGCTGCACTGAGCCAACTGCAAATGAATATGTATATTCTAAATAAATCTACTATGCCTGAGTATGACTATGAAGTAGTAGGTAACATTTTAAATTTAGCGAACAACAGTAGTGATGAAAAATTTAAAATTCAAGCTATTGAGTTATCAACTCAAACACCGGTACTTGATTACCGCCTTGCAGAGCAATTTACAAACTTGTTAGAGCAAGACTCAAATGATTATATCCGTCGCTTAGCTGCACAAGGGTTGATGGCGCAATACTACCAAGCTCAAAATAAACAAGATGGTTATACGAAGCAAATGGCGCAGCATCTACTATCAGTTTATAACAACAGCTCTGGCAATGCAGTCAGGGCAACGCTTGACGAAATGATGGGTAACCAAGATATGCTTGATGAATTACGTAAGAATGCTGGTTACTAACTGATTAAGTTCATGCTCCCACTCTGTTACAGCGATAACATTAATACTTAAACTTTACTTCAGACATTAAAAACTCGAGACTAAGCTCGGGTTTTTTTAATGCTTAATGCATTACAACAGTTGATGACTCAACGATAATTGCTACAAAGCATCGATGCCTAAGGTAAGAGAGCCACCTTCACATTACATAAATTACAAGCATTAAAAAACCCGAGGCTAAGCTCGGGTTTTTTTTAATGCTTAATGCATTACAACAGTTGATTACTCAACGATAGTTGCAACAACACCAGCACCAACAGTACGGCCACCTTCACGGATAGCGAAACGAAGACCTTCGTCCATCGCGATTGGCGCGATTAGAGTTACTGTCAT
>NZ_QGQU01000008.1:0-84135 GCF_003173795.1 Pseudoalteromonas sp. meg-B1
TTTGCTTGGTGACAATAGCGTTTTGGACCCACCTGACCCCATGCCGAACTCAGTAGTGAAACGAAACAGCGCCGATGATAGTGTAGCATTTGTTATGTGAAAGTAGGACATTACCAGGCTCCAAATACAAGAAAGCCCGATTCGAAAGAGTCGGGCTTTTTTACGTCTGGAATAAAGTAAAAAGAAGGTTCGAGCTGAAAGGTATTAGGTTAAAGGAAGAGAATTGAACAGACCCAATCCCATGACATACTACTTTGCTGTCGCTTCGAAGTAGCACACCGACTCCAAATATAAGTCAGTGTACAGCCCTCAGTTTTGAAGTATTACCATCAGCACTCTCTCTTTACTGATCTTAGTTATTCTCCTTGCATCTTTAAACTAGTCCCTAAATTATCATCTTGTTGCAATTTCATTGTTGGTTTAATAACTGTCCTGTGTAAAACTATCTAGGATAATTTAGTAAATCAGGTGACATGAATGTCGAATATAAAAGCTTGGAAACTTCTCAGCCTGTTTTGTTTGTTTACAGCACTGATTGGTTGTCAATCTAAAGAAGAACAGCTACAACAAACAATTCAAGAGTCCATTAAAAAGGCCGATGTCGAGCTTACTCAGCTTGGTAAAGCACTTGATAATGGTAGTATACGTAATGCGATTATTCTTAAAGAATACAGTCGTATCCTTAAACAACAGCAGCCTGAACTCAGTAAGGTTGTTGATGTAGTTAGCCTTGATGCCACACGCCAAGGAGCCCTTTATAGTGGCTTAACCCAACGTCTTGATGATATTAAGGGTAATTACTTAATTCCTCCTTACGAAGACACTTTATACAATATTGATTTATTGCGTGAGGCGGCCAAGCCAACGTTATTTTCTGATGCCTTAACCGATCCTATTAATATGCTTGCGGATATGTCGAATGGCTCTTTGGCACGAGTTGGTGCTATAAGCCAAAAAGCTGAAGGCCAAGGGGTTGGTAACCAAATGGTAGGTAATCCTAACTATGGTAATTGGCAAACGAATAGTAGCGGTATTAGTTTTTGGCAATGGTACGGCATGTACCGTATTTTGGGTGATGTATTTGACCGAGTTGAATACGGAAGTTGGAGTAAACGCCGCAAGTATAGTTACTACAATGACTATGGTCGTACTCGTTACTCAAGCCCGAAACAAATAAAAACCCAAAGTGCATTAGAAACACGTACACGACAATCTTACCAACGCCAAGGCAAGCAGTTCACTAGTCCTTATGCGAGTAAAAAAACAGGTGCATCAGGTTTGAGTCGCAGCAGTTATACGCCGCCTAAAAGTCGCAGCAGTTACTCAAGAGCGAGTAGTTACAGCAATAATTCAGGATCGGTTCGTAATAGCAGCAGCAGAACCTCGCGCGGCGTAAGTCGTGGTAAGTAAAGAATAACGTTGGAGTTAGAATAATATGTATGAATTTAATGGAATAACTATGTGGTCTTTGCAAGCACTGTCTGTAGACTTTGCAATCATCATCTTACTGTTTGTGAGCCTAAAGTATATTAAAGGTTGGGTGTCTAATTTACATGCTAATGATGAAATTACCGAGCGAGATAACTTTGCATTCGGAATAAGCTTTGCCGCTGGCTTAGTTGCCCTTGCGATTGTATTAACGGGTGTAAGTAGTGGTGCTTTTGCTGCTACGTTACAAAAAGAAGCTCTGTTAATGCTTGGCTATGGTGCATTAGCAATTTTGCTTATAAAGCTGGGTCACTTTTTTCAAGATAAAGTGGCATTGCGTAAAGTAAGCTTACATAACGAAATAGTCAAAGGTAACGTTACTGCGTCAATTATTGATTTTGGCCATGTAGTTAGTGTTGCAGTGGTTATTCGCTCTGCACTATTATGGGTTGCTACCGAAGGCTGGCATGGCATTCCTATTGTGATTGCCGCTTTTGTGATTGGTAGTGTGGTACTGCTTTTAGTAAGCCAATACCGAGTGCAGTTATTTAAACGCACCAATAAAAGCGGTGATTGCCTACAACAAGCCATTGTTGATGGTAATTTAGCAGTAGGTGTTCGTTATGCAGGCTTTTTAATTGGTAGTGCATTAGCCATTACTGCTGCAACGGGCATTGCTCCTTATGCTGCCGATAATATTAACGCGAGTTTACTTTACTGGGCGCTAAGCGCCGTTGTTTGTTTGGTTGCTTTCATTTTACTGCACTTACTGACGATTAAAATCATTCTTGCTGGGTGTAATATTTCAGATGAAGTGAATCGCCAAAAGAATGTGGGTGTTGCCGCTATTTCCGCAGCTGTGTCATTTGCTGTCGGGATCACTATGGCCACACTACTGGGTGCATAATCACGTGTCATCAACTCAAGCTTCCCCAAGTAAATTTAATTTACTTGGGCATGATATTTTACTGATCACTGTTATGGCCGTACTCGCAGGATGCGGCCTTATTTATGAATACTTACTTTCTCATTACGCTGGCCGAGTACTAGGCTCAGTTGAGAGTGCAATTTACGCCATGATAGGCACTATGATTGTAGCTATGGGGATGGGTGCATTTTTAGCGCGTTGGTTTAAAGATGCTTTTACCGCATTTGCCTGGCTAGAAAGCATTATTGCGCTCATAGGTATGGGCTGTATATTAGCCATTGCCAGTATCATTGCTGTTAGTTATTCACTCCCTCATTTATTCTCAAGTATTTTTAATATTCCACCTGACGTTATTCTTAATGGTTACGTGTTTCAAAAGCTGCAAGAGTGGTCTCGCTTTTTACCTTATGTATTTGGCTTAATATTAGGGTTATTTATTGGTATGGAAATACCGCTTATTGCGCGTATTCGCCAGCATGTTTATGGACGTTTTTTAGAAAATAACGCCGGCACTATATATGGGGCTGACTATATTGGCGCTGGTATTGGCGCGGCAATTTGGGTGAGTATTATGCTCGCGATGCCAATAATGCAAGCCGCCGCTTGGACAGCGCTATTTAACATTATTGCCGGCCTTGCCTTTTTATGGCGTTACCATAGCTATGTACGCTTTGCTAAGTTGCTATTGGTTTGCCATATATTACTGCTGGTGTTATTCGCTTTTATTTTGCAGTTTGGTAGTAGCTGGATGGATAACCTAAGTAACGTACTATACAAAGATAAAGTTATTTATTCCCAAGCAACGAAGTACCAGCATGTGGTGTTAACCGAACGCTTAAGTAAAAATCAGCCACAGCCTATCACTGACCTATACTTAAATGGTCGTTTGCAGTTCTCAAGTATTGATGAGCAAATATATCACTCAATGCTTGTTTATCCTGCAATGCTCGCATCTAATCGTCATGACCGTATTTTGATTATTGGTGGCGGTGACGGATTGGCCATGCGTGATGTATTAAAGTGGCCGGTTGAGGAAGTGACTTTAATTGATTTAGATGGACAGCTACTCAATTTATTTGGTCATAAAGATAATCAATACACACCGCCTGATGATATTAAACAGCGATTAGTGGCACTCAATAATGAATCGATGCATGACCCCCGAGCAAATATTATTGTGGGTGATGCATTTTTAGAAGTTGAGAGGCTACTGGATCAGTCAAAGCAGTTCGATACTATCCTAATTGACCTGCCAGACCCTAATCATCCCGATCTGAATAAGATGTATAGCGACTATTTTTATAACCATGTGCGCCAATTATTGGCACCTGATGGTGCTATGGCGGTACAGTCAACCTCGCCTTATCATGCGAAAAAGGCATTTTTAAGTATTGCTAAAACGGTGAAAGCCGCAGGTTTTGATTATGTAGAGCAATATCAGCAAAACATCCCTTCGTTTGGTCAGTGGGGGTGGACTATTGCTACTAAAATGGGGCAATCACCAAGTGCACGTATTAGCAATATAACGGATATGCCAGTGCCATCTCGGTGGATTAGTAAAAAATATTTATTAGCCAGTTTTGCATTTCCTAATAACTATTTTGAACAAGTGAAAGATATTGAAGTCAATAGGTTAGGTTCTGGTCGTTTATATGATTATTACCGGGCTGCTTGGCAAATAGAAAGTGAATTGTATAAAAATTAATAAAACATGGTTGACATAATATGTCGACCATGCGAATCTTAACTCAGACATAATATGTCAAACGACAAAAAGGCAGAGACATGGAATTAAATGAACTTTCAATAAAATTAGCGTCTTTTGAAACTGAGGGTGCTAACTTTGAGTCTTTCTTGATTGCCAATCCAGGTGAGCAAGATGTTTTACAAGTCATTGTTGATGGAAACGATGAGCTTCCAATTTTTGTTACCCAAACACAAGAGCAATTATTATGTATTAGCTACTTGTTTGGTGAAGACGAAGTAAAAAGCGAGTTACGCGACGAGTTAAACGAAACACTACTGCGTTTAAACGTGCCAATTCCGCTAAGTGCATTTGCCAAAATTGATAATAAATATGCGATTTTTGGTGCACTTTCGGTAAATTCATCATTAGATGACGTTACCCACGAACTAGTGACGTTAGCGGATAACGCAATTGATGCACTAGAAGCCGTGACCTTGTATTTAAACGATTAGGATACCCGCCTAGGTAAGTGCTGATTGCTAATAGTATATGGCTCTCGCTTTACCTAATAGGATATAAACAAGTTTTTGGAGTTAAGATTATGAGTATTTTAAAAAAATTATTTACAGCGGTACGTGGTGGCGCGCGTGAAGCGGGCGAAGCAATTGTTGATGCGAATGGTATTCGTATTTTTGAACAAGAAATTGCCGATGCACAAAATGCACTAAATCGTGCTAAAAAAAGCCTGACAGAAGTAATGGCTAAAGAGATGCAAACCAAACGTAAAATTAGCGCAGTAGATGCATCAATTGCTGAGCACGAAGCGTATGCAGGTCAAGCCCTTGAAAAAGGGAATGAAGCATTAGCATTAGAAATTGCAGAAAAAATTGGTGACTTTGAAGCTGAGAAAGCCGAACACGAGCAAGTGTTAGCGGGCTTTACTAATCACATAGTGACGTTGAAGCAGCAAGTTAAAGATGCTGAAAAATCAATTAAAGAAAACCAGCGTCAGCTTACTATGGTTAAAACCACAGAAAGCGTTCAACAAGCGACAATGGCTGTAAATAGCACGCTTAATACTAATAATTCGTCAATGACGTCGGCGCGTCAATCGCTTGAGCGTATTAAGCAACGCCAACAAGACCGTACTGATCAATTAGGTGCTGCAAAGTCTTTAGAAGCAGATGTTAATGGCGATGATTTAAAAGCTAAAATGGCTGAAGCAGGTATTGGTGATACCAATCCAAAAAGTGCTGATATTCTAGCGCGCATTAAAGCGAAGCAAAATAGCTAACATTTAGAACCATATTAAAAAGGTAACCGAGTTTTGCTCCGTTACCTTTTTTGCTTACAGAGGCACCTTATATGTTTAATTTTTTCAAATCTAAAAAAAAGCCAGAACGTCAGCTTAATCACGCGAGTGACCTTAAAAAAGGTGACATGTTTACAGTGATTGACTCGTTTGCTTATCCTGCATGGCTCAAAGGCCAAACACTTCGCGTTATTGATGTGCAAACGTATCAGTACCAACATAGTAGTGATACTGAATTCGTACTTGAAACTAACACAGGCCAAGTGGTGTTTTTACAAATAGAACAAAACGATGGTGAGCAGTGGGCTAATTTCTCAATAAAGATTCAGCGTGATGATGTTGATGAAGTATTTGGTTTGGATGAGTTTTCACGTATTTTTGATGAAGAATCGTTAACGCATATTACAGTTAAAAATACGCCTGAGCGCTTTATGCAGTTTTTAGCTGGAAGTTATCAACAAAGCGAATCACCTTATGTATGTTATTTTCATAATAAAGATTTTCGTGGCCAAGCGCTACCTCGCTATGAGCAAGACGGTGGTGAACCCTGTGAAATGATTTGTTTAGCGTCACCCGATGAAGGGCATAGCGTTAATATCGAAATTTGGGAGGGAGGTGAAACAGAAGTATCACTGACATTAACTCGCCCAATTAGCGATATTGTTGACTTGTTTCCTGGAGATGCCCAGTGAGTGATGCTAAAGACAAGTGGTTGCGCCAAGAGCAAGCTGTGCGCGCCACGCAAATGGCCTTTGATTTGAGTAGTGAGGTACAAAAGTCGATAAAAAAACAAGCTATCGACCAAGAACTTACTCCCTCAGATATGATCCGCAAAATTTTAGGCCTTGATGTAAAGTCTAAAAAAACACGGCAGCGTTTATCGTTTAATTTAAATGATGATGAAATAGCGCAATTGGCTAGTCGGTTTGAAGTTGCAGTAGATGATAAAAGAGCGGTAAAGCAACAGGTAGCAGATCTACTCATTGAGCATACAAAAAAGACTAAGTAACCCTTTTGCCTTCTTTATATAAAATACTTACACTGAGGTTATTATTTCTAAAGAAGTGCAGCTGTGAATATTATATTGATTGCCTACTTACTTATGTTTGCGTTATTTGGCACAGCGGCAAGCTACTTTGTACGTTTTATATATGCTTATTGGGTACAAAAGAACATGCCTTTGGAATACATTTTTAAGGCTGGTGTATGTATTTTCATGGTAATGGTTATTTCGGTGTTAATACCACTATTAAATTAACACCGAAACGAACTGCTACTGGTAATTAACGGTTTTACATTGGTTATCAATACATAAAGAGTGAACTTCTAGCACTGGTGAACAGTCATCGAACTCAAGCGCAGTGTTATTTTTTTGTTCTTGCTGAGTGATTTTTTGTGCTAATTGCTCGGCATGCTTTTGAGAATTATTTAATGTTGAATACACAACATACTTACTCGGCCCCCCACAGACACGCGAGCCAACACCTAACACCTTACACTGATAACTGGCTGTGCAGCTTTTATTACTTGTAAGCTCATTAAGCTGAGTATTTAAAACAGATTCACTCGCGTTTTGAGCTGTGCTTGGTGTTAGTGCGCTACTGCAACCGCTAAGCAGCATAGTCATGACAACACTGGCAGCTGATAGTTTAATTACGGATGACAAACAACTCATAATCTAATCCTTAAAATACACTTACCGCAGAGCCTTCAAGTTTAACACATTTATTTTCAACGCACTGGGTACTAGGCGCAGTTAAATGTTGGCAAATACTCATCATGCCTTTTTGCGCATTATAAGTACTTTCCAATTGAGTAATTGTATCGCTTAGGGCTGAAACCTGTTTTTGGGGGGCGCTTTGTGTAGAGTACACAATATAATCGCTCGGTCCACCACAGGCACGGCTACCAACAGCATTCACTTTACACTGTGAACTCGTTGAACATTGCTTATCTGCTATGAGGCTGTTTAGCTTATCTTTTGCTGTTTTAATATCATCAAGCGACACTTCTTTTGCTGCATCAGCTGGTAATGGCTGTGCTATTTTATTTTGCTTATTCGCTTGTGGTAATTTTTGTTGCGGTATCGGCGTAGACGTATTTTCTACCGCATTGGTTTTAGTTTGCTCAGTTTTATTTGAGGTTGTTTCTAAGCACGCCGTTAAGCAAAGCGGTAGCAGTAGAGCGAGTAATGGAGTACGCATAATCGTTCCTGATAGTGATGAATTATTCATCACTATCATACACTGTGCATTCATTACAGCAATAAAAACTCTACTATCAACATATTAAAGAGGTGATAAGGAGAGCTTTTAAGTTAACCCGCCTTGCGTTAATTTAGCTGGATTGAGTAATGCCTCTAATTCTGATCGAGATAGGTCGGTTTCTTGCTCAGCGATATCAATAATTGGCTGTGCTTGCTGATAAGCTTGCTTAGCAATTTTTGCTGCTTTTTCGTAGCCAATAACAGGGTTTAGCGCAGTCACTAAAATCGGGTTTTTAGTTAATGCTTTATCAATCTGAGTTTGATTAACTTTAAAGCTAGCAATGGCTTTATCTGCCAACGCTTGCGCGCTATTAGCGAGTATCTCGGTACTTTGCAAAATATTGTAAGCGATTACCGGTAGCATTACGTTAAGCTCAAAGTTGCCAGCTTGGCCTGCAACCGTAATGGTTGCGTCGTTACCAATGACTTGGGCGCTAACCATTGCAGCGGCTTCTGGGATCACCGGATTCACTTTACCCGGCATAATTGATGAGCCAGGCTGTAATGCTTCAAGTTCAATTTCTGAAAGTCCCGCAAGTGGGCCTGAGTTCATCCAACGTAAATCGTTGGCTATTTTCATTTGTGCAACTGCATAGACTTTTAGCTGTCCTGATAAAGCGACAATCGCATCTTGTGATCCAATATTATAAAAAAAGTTATCGCTAGGGGTAAATTGAATCCCAACCTTTTCAGTTAGCTGTGTGGCAAATAGAGCGGCAAATTGTGGGTCGGCATTAATACCTGTACCTACTGCTGTGCCACCTTGCGCTAGCTCACAGACACGTATTAGTGCATGCTCAATACCGCTAGCTGCATGCTTTACCTGCGATTGCCATGCGCTGAGTGTTTGCTCAAAAGTTATTGGCATTGCATCCATTAAATGAGTGCGCCCAGTTTTAACTATGTGGCCGATGTCTGCTTTTTTTTGCTCTAAGGCGTCTGCTAAATTTGCTAGTGCTGGCAGTAATTTTTTATCAACGCTGATCGCACTACTCAAAGCAATCGCAGTGGGAATAACGTCATTAGAGCTTTGCCCCATATTCACATCGTCATTTGGGTGAATAGCTTGGTTAGCATGTTTTGAGGCTAAGCTCGCAATGACCTCATTAGCATTCATATTTGAGCTAGTACCTGAGCCAGTTTGAAAAATATCAACGGGGAAATGCTCATAATGCTTACCATCAATAATTTCTTGGCAGGCATGGTCGATCGCATTTGTTTTTGTTTTATCTAAATGGCCTAGTTTGAAATTGGCTATTGCAGCGGCTTGCTTGATATACGCTAAGGCAATAATAAATTGCTGCGGCATTGTGAGGCTGCTGATCGTAAAGTTATTAATGGCGCGTTGGGTCTGTGCTTTATAAAGTGCGTCAGCAGGCACGTTGAGTGTGCCCATGCTATCTGATTCTGTTCTAAAGTTACTCATTAGTACTCCTATAAAAGAGAATATATGACATTTAACTACGCTATATAAAAAGATATGGTGCTGTTGTTGCTATTTTAAACGGTATAGCTAAAAAGTAGAGGGCGTCAAGGTAAGCTAATGATGGAACAAAATAAAAAGTCGACTTAAACTGATTTTAAGTCGACTTAAATAATGTATTTATATAAACAGCCGGTTACAAGGCTAAACAGAATTTTAATTGTAGCCAAGAATAAATATTTGGTCTGTTTCATGTTTGTTTTGTGCCTTTTGAGTATTTTTTACATGAGAAAGTAAGTCGATAACCGTTGCTCTACAATCTGTTTCATAACTCGTTTTATCTAGGCTTTTGTCTGTAACTGCCATTGCAGCATCTACTGCGGTATAAGGTGAAATATACATAATGTTATCCTTTTGTAGTTTAGTACTCATTAAGTGAGTAATTTAATAAAAGCATATAGCGTACCAGCTCGGTAAAGGTAATTTAACGTATTGAAATTGATGTTATTTTATTATTTTGGTCAATTTACTCACGACAGAATAGCTGAAATTTGTTTTACTATTGTGCATTCATTTGCAATTTAGGTGCATCAGTATGACCAAACCGTTTTCACAAGCCTGCGAAAATAATAAAAATCATATACTTAAGGCTTTGCAGCCTGCATTGCAAAATGCAGCATCAGTACTTGAGATAGGCTCGGGGACGGGTCAGCATAGTGTTTTCTTTGCCAAAAAATTGCCACATTTACAATGGTATACCAGTGATCGAGAGGTTAATCATCAAGGAATAAAGTTATGGCATGATGAGGTGCAACTGGCAAACTTGCATCCGCCTTTATTACTTGATCTAAACTATTCTTGGCCAGTAAATAAAGTGGATGCGGTATATACTGCTAATACTTTTCACATAGTGAGCTGGGAGTTAATTACGCGTTTTTTTGCTGGATTAAATCAGCACTTAAACCAGCAAGGGGTGGTGTGTGTATATGGCCCTTTCAAATATAAAGGGGAGTTTACCAGCCCCAGTAATGATGAATTTAATAGTTTATTGCAAAGTCGCGATCCGCTTAGTGGTATTCGTGATTTCGAAGCGGTTGAGCAGCTTGCAGTGCAATATGGGCTTAAGTTACTCAGCGATACTGCGATGCCTGCAAATAATCAGTTACTCATTTTTAAACGGCAATAAAGTGCTACATTGTTGTTTGTAAATTTCGATATGTTGGCATTCGCGTTCTAAGTAATCTGCAATGGCATTATTAAAATCGGGGTGAACAATGTGATGGGCAGAGTAAGTGATTACCGGTTGAAAACCACGAGCGATTTTATGCTCTCCTTGTGCCCCAGCATTAAAGCACTGAATGTTATGCTTAATAGCATAATCAATCCCTTGGTAATAACACAGCTCAAAGTGAAGCGAATCTATCTCTTCACTAGCACCCCAATAGCGGCCGTAAAGGGTATTATCATCAATTAAGCTTAAGGTGGCGGCAATTACTTGCTGGTCTCTTTTGGCTAGCATAATGAGCAATTTGTCAGCCATTAAAGCGTGTAACAAGCTAAAAAAATCACTGTTTAAGTAGCCTAAATGACCTGATCGTTTTAAATAAGTGCGTTGATAAAACTCACAAAAAAGCTGCATTGTAGCGGTAGTGATTTTCTCGCCTTTGAGCCATTCAATACTGATATTTTGCTCTGTGATTTTAGCGCGCTCTTTTTTAACGGCTTTACGCTTTCGGGCATTAAAGGTTTTTAAAAAATCGTCAAAATCTTTAAAGTTATTATTAAACCATTGAAACTGCACGCCGATTCTTCGCATAGCACCGGTATCATAAAGATGGGTGGCTTGTGCTTTGTCGCAAAAGTTTACATGCCAGCCTGACCATGCCTGTTCTACGCAGTGGCTTTTAAGTTGCTCTGTTATGTACTTATACACTAGCTTTGGATTGCTATGCATAATACGTATTCTTTGTCCCTCAATCGGGCTAAAGGGAATACCACATAGCCATTTAGGGTAATAATCTAAGCCATTTTTTTCATAAGCTTCGGCCCATGCCCAGTCAAATACATATTCACCGTAGGAGTGCGCTTTTAAGTAGCCAGGGGCAAGCGCAATGAGTTTATCGCCTTCATAAACGGCTAAGTGATGAGGCTGCCAACCTGTTTTAGCACTTACACATTGGCTTTGCTCAAGTGCGTATAAAAAAGCATGTTGGGTGAATGGGTCATTACCAAAAAATTGATGCCACTGTGTAGCATCAATTTGATTAATACTATTAAACCAACTGTGAGAAAAGTGGCTCATAATGATTTGCCTACTACTGTTGTCTGTGTGTTACTTGTTAATTTTGATAATAATTCGACAGCCATATTCGGTTTTCTATTTTGGATAAAACCTTATGGTTCATCCTGCTCGATATATTGAGATAAGCATTGTGTGAGCTTATCGAGTTCGAGAGGTTTTGCAAGATGTTCGTTAAAACCAATTGCTAAGGCATTGGCTTTATCTTCAGGCATTACATCAGCGGTTAAGGCGATCACAGGTAATTGTTCAGCACTTTTAGTTTTCCGTATCAATGCGGTGGCCTGGTAACCGTCCATAACTGGCATTTGGCAATCCATTAACACTAAATCGAAGTCATTTATTTTAACTTGTTCTACTGCCAACTCTCCATTTTCAACCAATGTTGGGGTGATCCCCAAAGAGCTAAGCATTGCTTTTATCACTAATTGATTGACGCTGTTATCTTCTGCAACCAGTATTTTTAGTTTGCTTAAATCAACATGCTGTTGCGAGTGCTTCGCCGTTACTTGTTGTACAGCACAGGTATTTAACTCGACAGACAGAGTAAAAGTGGAGCCTTTACCTGGCTCACTTTGTACTTTGATATCTCCAGACATTAATAAGCTAAGTTCTTTTGCGATTGCCAAACCAAGCCCTGTACCACCAAACTTACGTGATGTTGAGCTATCAGCTTGGGTGAATGCATCAAATAATTTACTTTGCTCTGAAGCGGCAATACCGATACCCGAGTCCCTAATAGCCAAGGTAATTTGATGACGTTTATCGGCGATCTCCTTGCTGTATGCGCTAATACTTACTTCACCTTCGTAAGTAAACTTAATAGCGTTACTACACAGGTTTAATAAAATTTGCTCAATTCGCATAACATCACCTTCAAACCAAATGTCGGTTGGTAATTGGTTATCAACTTTCCAGTTAATACCTTTTTGTTCAGCGCTTTGCTCGAACATGCTACTGATCCGAGCAAGAAGAGCATTCAAATCAAAAGGAGCAACTTCTAAGGTTAGTTTTTGTGATTCAATTTTAGAGATATCGAGTACATCATTGATTAAACTTAATAATGAGTTAGATGCTAAATTAATTTTATTTAAATAATCAGAAAGAGTTTCAGGACTATCTTCATTTTTAGCTAAGGTTGAAAAGCCGATCACAGCGTTAAGCGGGGTGCGAATTTCATGGCTCATATTTGCTAAAAACCGGCTTTTAGCTTGATTTGCCAAATCAGAATGCTGTTTAGCCTTAACGAGAGAGCGAGTACGCTCTGCTACCAAACGTGAAAGTGCAAGGTGTTGGTGATTAAACAACAGTAATATAAGTAAAATGAGTGAGCTTACAATGACCTGTAAAATAAGTAAAAAGAGTGTCATATTATTAGTTTGATGCGGTAAGAATTCATCTTTAATCGCTAAATCTACTAGCCATGTTTGTCCTGCAAAATTAATTTCGATAGTTGTAAGTTTATTGCTTTTGGTTGGAATATTTTCGGTATTTGAATAAAACGGGCTGGTAGCATTAGCTTCATAAATAGCGATATTAAACATTTTATTTTGTGCTTTGGTAAGCGATTGAGCAAGTATGTTTTTCACTAAAAATACGCCTGTTGCGTAGCCTTTAATTGATGCAATCTCATTATTTTGTTGATACACAGGAGAAAATAATAAATACGCGGGTTCAGGTCGCTGTGTTTGAACTAATTGAATTATTTTAGTACCGACAGGGCGATTTTTGATACGTGGATCGAGTAAAGTCTCACGACGATCTTTACGAGAGTTGAGATTAAAACCTATGGCGGATTGGTTTTCTGACAAAGGAGCAATATAAGTGATAATCACCAATGGATCGTTGTTTGATAATGGGGCGCCTTTAATGATCGGAGCAAAGTTGTGTGTATTATAAATTTCATCAAGCTGTTTGTTAAAGTCACTGACCTGAGCCTGGTTAATTTTGCGGTTCCATGAAAATGCTTTAATAAATGAATGCTCAGCCAATAGTTGAGCACTGTAAATATCAAACTCTTGCTTGCTTAAAGTCGGTGTTGATTGTATTTGGCTTGCTAGGCTTTGTACGGTTATTTGACTGAGGTTTAAATTGCTCAGTAAACTGTTTTCAATGATAGATGTTTCGCGTTTGGCAATTTGTATCGCATTTGAATAACTCTCTTGATTATATAGCTTTGTGGTAAAAGCTACAGAGATGAATAATACCGAGCAAACTGCGATGGTAGGTAGTGGGGTGAAGTAATGTCGTTTAAATTTAGGTTGTAATAACGCCAATATAAAAGGAGTTGCGATCAGCACACCAAGAGAATCACCAAGCCACCAAAAAGTAACATTTCTCCAATGATTATCAATACTGTAAGCAGGGTTAAACTGACTTAAAGCATAGACGCCAATATTGGCCGATATTAGGCTAACGACAATACCAACGATAAAAATAAAATAAATTATTGATTGGCGCTTCTTTAAGAACAGCGGATGACCTAGCCAGTATTTTAAAAAAGCTGCGCCAATCATCCCTTGTAGTACAGCACCAAAGCCGATTAGTAACACCTGCTCTAATGTATTGCCAATTAAAACTTGATCAGTAATAACGTTATCACCGGTACTTAAATTAAAGGCGACAGAGGCAATAAATAATGCCGGAATAAAACGCCACCACCAGATAAAACAGCCAACTAGGGCAACACCTGCAGGGAGCCAGATAGGGATTACTTGTGATTGGAAGGCAAAATTAGTTAATAACTTACCAGTTGCAAAATAAGCCACCGCAAACAATATGTAAAAAGCAGAAGAACTGGATGTTGAACGAAAAATCTTCACATGCATCCTTGTTTAATATTATTTTTATAGTTGAATCTCAGTATAGCGAATCAGTACTAAATAGTATTATTTTTTAAAGTGGTAACTGTTTTTTACTAAATGACTGCTTTAATACAACGGTTGATTCTATGTTGGCGATACAGCTTAAGCTTCCCAGTTGGTGCTTTACAAACTGCTCATAACTTTCTAAATCCTGAGAGATAATTTTTAATAAATAGTCGTGGCTGCCTGAGATCACTGAGCACTCAAGTACATGCGGTAGTTTTTCTACATGTTGTTCAAACTGTTGTGCAGCACTCACTGAGTTTTGACACAGTCGCACGAAAGCATAAACCAGTACATTAAGATTGAGTGACTTAGGGTTAATAGCTGCGTGATAACCAATAATAACCTGTTCTTGCTCAAGTTTTTTAATGCGCCTTAGAGTAGGAGTATCCGAGAGATTAATGGTATTGGCTAATTCTGATACCGACATTCGGGCTTGCGATTGCAAGGCAACGAGTAGCTGCTGATCTTTATTATCTAACATGGCTATAGAATCTTATTAATTATATGTCTAGTAATAGTGATTATTGCTAACAATAACTGCTTTTACTATTTTTTTTAGCGTTTTAACCTCTGGGATCTTTGCTAGCATTAAAAAATAATAATAACAGGATGTAGTCATGAGTTCTTACACTGCTAAATTTGATAATTGGATTAGGTCTGAGTTTGTTGCTCTAAACTCTCAGTTAGAAGAGTTGTATTGGCAACAAGATGATAAAGCAAATGTTGAAGGGGTTGGGGATAACTTAAAGCAGACCTTGAAAGAGCACGGTAATGCGTTGATCAGCGATTTATTAGCCGAAGGTAATACCGACGAAGGATTTGATAGCGCATTTGATTTACTTGGTAATGTCGGTTTGTTTATGGCGGCTTGTCGTAGACATGAAATTACAGAGCCAAGCAGAGAGAATAGTTCACCGCTGATAGAAGCATCGGCGCTTGCTATGCATATTGGTGCTTCTATTGGAGTAACTCCTCGTTTTGCCACCGCACATTTAACCACTCATAATAAAGCCATTAATGGCACCTATAAACGGTTTACAAATCTTGATGATGAAGCTCTGTTTTTAGATTACAACACCCAAGGTATTTTAGCGTATAAGCGCGCGAGTGATGCTTTACTAAAAATACTGCCATTAGGTATTTCACACCCAGTCACGGCTGAACTACTTGAGGTGGTTAAAACAGCACTTATTGATGTAATAGCGTCGAATAATGCCTTGTATACTCAACTTGATACCGAGCGTTTTTTTAATTGTGTACGCCCATACTACAAGCCTTACCGGGTAGGTAAAGAGGTTTACCGTGGTGCAAATGCGGGAGATTTTGCCGGCATTAATGTTATTGATATGCTGTTAGGGCTTTGCAGTGCCAATGAGCCGAGTTACTCACAAATGCTGGTGGATAAATTTTTATATATGATGCCAGAGGACCAACAAATATTGCGAGAAGCCATGCGTATGCAAAGCTTTATGGATGACTTCTTAAAAGCCGAGCAATATAAACACACAGAGTGGTTTCAAAAGCACGGCAAACTATTTATACAAGTGTGTAAATTACATGGTGACACCGCTATCGGTCATCATAATCAGTTGGTTGAAAAGTTTATTGCCCAACCGTCACATCAAATGCAACAACAGCATATTAATAAAGTCACTGCCAGTGGACCGCCTTTACCGGTACTGCTAGATTCCTTAGCTAAATTAAGGGATAGACGTGCTGCGGCTAAGCGAGACGATATTAATACGCGTTTTGATGACTTAAATACGTTAAAACAGTGGATTAACTAATATGGCTAAAAATGATTTTTGCATGCCGCAGGGTTGCTATTTATTAAGCCACTCTGTTGGTCGCCCTCTAAAAAGTACTTTAGAAAATGCTACTGAGCAGTTTTTTACTCCTTGGCAGGAAAGTGCCAAAGAGCCATGGCAGCAATGGCTACCGGCTATAGAAAATTTTACGGGTGCATTAGGGCGGCTATTTAATGCGCCAAGTGAGCAGTTTTGTCCTCAGGTTAACTTATCTAGTGGTTTAACTAAATTGCTTATGTCGCACCCCGTATTTAATAAACCACAGTGCACGGTATTAATGGCGCAGGCCGACTTTCCAAGTATGGGGTTTGTAATGCAAAAAGCACTCCCTGCATGTGCAACAATACGTTTCATCCCGGAGCATGAAGATTTAAGTGATAGGCATGTATGGCAGCGATATTTAACCCCAGAGATTGATGGTGTGTTTGTTAGTCATGTTTATTCTAATACGGGTGTACAAGCTCCTTTAAACGATATTGTGGCGCTTAGTAAAGTTACGAATACACTCTCAATAATTGATGTGGCGCAATCGGCAGGGGTTATTCCTGTAGACCTAACGGCGCTAAATGCCGATTTTATGATTGGCTCAAGTGTGAAGTGGTTATGCGGGGGGCCAGGAGCTGCTTATTTATGGATAAATCCACAGCAAATAACGCAATGTGAACCAAAGGATGTTGGTTGGTTTTCACATCAAAATCCATTCGAGTTTGATATTACGCATTTTCAATATAACGCTAAAACGCTTAGGTTTTGGGGTGGTACGCCTTCTATACTCCCTTATGTTATTGCCGCTGATAGCATTGAATATATTGCCCAGTTTGGTGTGGATAAAGTAAGAGCGCATAATTTGGCGTTGTTAACGTTACTTCAGCAGCAGCTGGCTGCTTTTTTAGTATCGCCAAAGGATAAAGATCAGTGTAGTGGTACCGCTATTTTAGATTTTGCAAAGCACCAACAAAATGTATTGGCGGAATTGGAGGCAGCAAATATAAGTGTGGATGTGCGCAAACTCGGTATTCGTATTTCACCGCACATATACAATACAGCGTCAGAGATACAAGCGTTTATTACTACGGTGAAAAAGGTAATTAAGGCTGCTGATTAAGCTGTTGTTTTTTTTGAGTGAGTGCCGCTATTTGTTGTTGTGCTTGTTTTATTTGCGGTTCAAATCTTTGTTTAAGTACCGCAGTTTCTGTAGCAATTGCATCTGCAATCGAATCAGCGCCTAAACGATTTGCTTTATCTTGGGTCATGTAACCGACTTGCTGTTTCTTTTGCGCGTATTCCTGCTGATATTGCTTTATTTTAAGCTCAAGCTGCACAATATCGCGCTCTATTTGTTGCACCTCAAGGTAGTCATCAACTGAGGTATCGATAACTAGGGCATTTTCAGATTGCAATGCATTGGTTTGCATAATGTTGACGTTTTTAAGCGTGATCACTTTAGCGTCTTTAGCGCATGGAGTTTGACTGAAAGTCGGCACCCCTTTAATGGTGCATTTAAAAACCGTCACTTCATTTGCCATGCTGACAGTGCAGGCACCAAAAAAACACAGTAGTAATATTTGCTTTGCCATGGTTAAACCTAAGCTGGTTTAAAGTATCATTTATAATGCACTAAGTTGTAACACCATACAATTTGTTTAATTTAATAGCCTAAGTCAAGTATGCCTTCCAAAACGAACAATTCCATAGGTTGTTAAAATTCAGGCACAAAAAAACCACAATTAAGTGGCTTATATTCAGTAATGGTGGAGAGGGAGGGATAGACTTGCTTACATCCATGTAATCAATCGCTACGCGACGCTTGCAGCGGCCTAAACTGTTCCCGACACTTTATCGAACCCTATCGAGGGTTCTCACCCTCCCAATTAGCGGCAAAGCTTATTTTTGGGCACAAAAAAACCACAATTAAGTGGCTTATATTCAGTAATGGTGGAGAGGGAGGGATAGACTTGCTTACATCCATGTAATCAATCGCTACGCGACGCTTGCAGCGGCCGAAACTGTTCCAGACACTTTATCGAACCCTGTCGAGGGTTCTCACCCTCCCAGTTTTTAACGGAGTTAAAATTCAGGCACAAAAAAACCACAATTAAGTGGCTTATATTCAGTAATGGTGGAGAGGGAGGGATTCGAACCCTCGATAGAGCTACAAACTCTATACTCCCTTAGCAGGGGAGCTCCTTCGGCCACTCGGACACCTCTCCGACGCATTATTCTGCGTATTATTAATCGGGATAAAACCAATTAATAAAAATAAGTGGTGGAGAGATAGGGATTTGAACCCTAGAGGGGCTATAAACCCCTGCCGGTTTTCAAGACCGGTGCATTCGACCACTCTGCCATCTCTCCACGTCGTGATGCAGGATAATACTTAGGAGAGTAGTCTGTGTAAATAGCAAAAAGATCGTTTGCTTAAAAAGTGAGCGTAAATGCGGTTTTTTTTATAAATAATGAAGATTTAAGGTGATTTTTAGCTATGAGGTGGCTGGCAGCAAACAGGAGGAGCTAAAGAAGAGTCTTCATTAGAGGTTGGGTGTTTGCTGCAACAATACAAAATCATGGTTGGGTGATTATTTGTATTGAATTGCACCGCCAAGTGCTAATTTTTTTCCGTAACGGTTAAGTTTAGCTAGCATTTTTGCTTTGCGATTAGTTGGCTTAACGGCAACGTGAGTTGTGGCTGTTTGGTTAAGTGTATTAATTGGGTTCATTTTATTCGCTCCATGGTTGTGTCTGTTGAAAACATGTGCATTTTGCACGCAGGGTGGTTAAAAATAAAGCGATAAAAATTACTGGTGAAGTATTAGTTTTTTTAATCCGAAACCGTTTTATTAATTTGTCGTTCAACTACTGGTTTATTATTTTTTGTATAATTATTCATCTGGGCTCATTGCTATGTCGCTTTTATATGGGGTCTTTTCGGTTTCTTTGAGTTTAAACTGTTTATAAAAAGAGTTTTTTGAATATTTATTCAGATTAAATTATTTTGTATTGTTTGGGCTTAACTTTGCTTTGTTCAAAGATTTAACATGTTATTTATAGGTGGTTAATTATTTATCAGATAAGAGCAGTAAATAAACGATAAAAATAGTGTTGCGAGGTTTTTAAATTATAAAAAAAGTGCCTAGGTTACTAGGCACTTTGGAGTTAGTTGCGTTTTAAAACGCTTCTAACTGGGGAACGTACCATCTCATGAATATAAATCTAAAAAGATGGGTTTAATTATGTTTGCAATTTGGGCTTACAATCATCAGCTTGGGTGGCATTTTAACTATTCTAGAGCGAAGCGAAGATTATACTTTGGTTTGTATTTTACTATGAAGCCACAAAACAATGCTGCACAGCAAGAGTAGATCCGCTCAACAGTCTATTATTTGAGTTAAATGGTTTTAAATAGGGTATAAAAGGCAAAATGCGGCATAGCTTAAAAGCAAATGCCGCAAAGGGAGATTAATGCGGGGTATTATTCTATTAGTGCTGTTTAATAGTAAATAGCTCATAGCCTTTTAATGCAGGAACTTGAGCGGTTAGTTGCGTTTCTTGTTGTGCTATTTCAACAAAATCATCACATAATGAATTTGCACGCTTTTCAAGTGTTTTGGCATGCAGCTCTACTTTTTCTTCTATTTGTGCGCCCATATTTTCCATGCGCTCTTCAAATGCTTGCATGTCACCGCCTGAACTCATTAACTCAGAGCCCAATGCCACTAAAATGCTGCCCATTGATTCCATTACTGCTGATTCAACTGCTGTTTCTATTTGCTTTTCAAACTGCTGTTCAAAGTTTTCACCAAATTGAGTAAAGCTTTGTTGACCCATTACAAAAGTACCTTGCTGATAAAAGGTGCTTTCAACCTCTTGATGAATATCGTCCATTAAGGCTGAAATATTATCGAGGCCGTTAATATTAAACGCATTTGCAACTTCTTCTAATGCTATACCTGCAATTTTAACCCCTTCAAGGGCAATATTGGCCACTTCAGGTAATTGCACGCGTAAATTGTCTGTGTAGTCGGTCATTGCTTGGCGCTGTGCACTATTTAATGCTACTTGCTCGCCATTGATAGACAGCTCACCTTCAGCGGTAAATAGCATGCGCTGATTATTGGCTTTAAAAATTTCTAATTCATTAGGTTTGATGCGCACATCGTTCTTAAATTCAACGTTACATTCATCGTTACTAAATGAAATTGAAGAGTCGCTAGTATTGTGAGCCATTGCTACTGGAGCGCACATTATTGCGCTAACTAATAATAATTTTTTCATGTTTATTCTCTGCTTTTTGCTGATGATAATTAACTTATAACAAGTTTGATGCCAATTATTTTTAATATTTTAAAACAATGACTTGAGATTTTTTGAATGCTTCAAAGTCGAAAGTGTACTCATTGAAAATACTAAAATATGGTCAAAATAACCAACAATTAAATGCTAATAAATAAAATTTATCGATACGATAAAAAACTCTCACTTTCCACAATTCAAATTTAACGCTATTTATTCACAATACTGACACAGAGACTATTTAGGATAGCTATGTGGCTTTATTTTGACGTAAATTTGTACAGCTAATTTATGTTGAACATTTTAATTTCACCAATTATCGCGATATAGAAATCCGTAATTGGTCTCAAACACTTTATGGAGTGGGTTGTGGGTAAGACATTTAGTTACGATGCGCTAGATGATGATTTTGTTGAAGACGAATACGAAATGGTCGGGCGTAATCAACACGACAAGAAAAAGCAAAAGGTGAAAAGAAAGTTAGAGGATTACCTTGAGCAAAAACGCTTGCGTAAAAATCTAGGTGAAGATGACTTAAACGATTATATTGATTAAGCTCTCGCTAGTACAAATAAGCGTTACAGTTTGTAATAAAGAGGCTTTGTGCCTCTTTATAGTTTTTTGGGGTTAAGCCTTAGCTGCAAGCAGAGCTTTTTCAATTACTTTTTCTAGTTTTTCAGGTTTAGTAATAGGTGCAAAGCGCTTAATAGGTGTACCATCTGCCGCTACTAAAAACTTAGTGAAGTTCCACTTAATTTTTCGGGTTAAAAACCCCGGTAGTACAGACTTTAAATAGCGGAAAACAGAATCTGTATGCTGGCCATTTACATTCACTTTTTCTGCGATTAAAAAACTAACCCCGTAATTTATTAAACAACCTTGCGCTATTTGCTCAGCGTCGCCGAGCTCTTGTTGACCAAATTGGTTACATGGAAAGCCTATAATGATCAAACCTTGGCTTGCATACTTTTCATGTAATGCTTGCAATGACTGATATTGATAAGTTAATCCACATTCACTTGCGGTATTTACGATTAATACAACTTTACCTTCAAACTCTTTAAAGTCGATTGGCTGGCCTTGTAGGCTGGTAGTCTTTAGTTGATGGAATGGGTGCATATAAATACGCTTATTATTTGTTTATTTTGCATAGTCTAACCCTTGCGTGATGATCTACAAAGTCTAAGTCACTTTTACAGCGCTTACTGCTAATTTAAAATTAAAAATAGCCCCATACCGGCCAAGGTAGTTAAGTAAATATTATGCGTTTTATAAGCAACAATAATAGCGACTATAGCTGCACTGAGATAAGGGTTTTGCCAGTTTAGGTTAATACCTTCGTCATTTATAAATACAATAGGGACCCAAATCGCCGTTAGTACCGCAGGTGCACTAAAGCTTAAAAATTGTTGCATTTTTGGCCCTACTTTAAATGGTAAGGCGCGGTGTAAGAATAAATAGCGAGTAAAAAAAGTAATACATGCCATTAGTAAAATAGTGGTCATCATCTTTTGTCCCCCTTATTTTGCACTAATCTGGTAACAGCGTAACCTGCGCTCATTGCCAGAAGCGCAGAGCATACTAACCATAATTCAAAGCCTGTGCTTTTTAATAAAGTGGCACTGATCCCTGCAACAATGACTGTAACTAGAGTAGCTAAGTTTTTAATCCCTGGAATTACTAAGGCAATAAAAGTTGCTGCAATAGCAAAATCGAGTCCTAAATTAGTGAGATCTGGAAGCATAGTACCGGCTACAATGCCAATGAGGGTCCAAATATTCCACGCAATATAAAAGCTAAAACCTGCGCTCAATGCATAAATTAAACGGGTTTTAGTACGATAGGCGCGCGGGTGGTGCGAAAAAGCAAATAGTTCATCAGTTAACACAAAGCTGACAGGCAGGCGCCATCGCATGGGTTGCTCAATCACTTTGTGACGAACTGCCAAGCCATATAAAAAATGGCGAGAGCTAATAATAAACGTGGTAAAAAGAATGGTTAGTAGAGGGGTATTACCAGCAATGAGCTCAATTGCAACCAGCTGCGCCGAGCCTGCAAATACCAGTAGCGACATGGCTTGAGTTTCAAAAGGGGTAAAGCCATTTTGTATTGCTAACGAGCCACATAAAATGCCCCAAGGAATAACCGCTAAACACAGTGGCAGCATATCTAAAAAGCCTTTTAATACTGGTTTTTTAATTGATTGCATGTGTTTTACTCTGCGTACTGGTAGAAAGACTCATCGGGATACCTTAATATTGAGAAGCTAAAATAGTTAGCGTTTTAGATGATACTTTTTTTTAGGGCAGGTGCAATGTTTAAGGTAAAAGTGTGGGATGGCTTTGTAAGAAGCTTTCATTGGTTATTAGTATTGAGTATTGCTGCGCTTTATTTTAGTGCAGAAGAGGGCATGATCGAACTTCATTTTGTGGTTGGCTTTTTTACTTTAGCGCTTATTTCAACACGAATTATATGGGGCCTATTTGGCAGTAAAACAGCAAAAATATCGGTATTACTGCACTCTCCTAAATCGGTGCTTGCTTCTTTTGCTGGCAAAAAAACAAATGAGGTGGGCCATTCTGCACCTGGTAGCTATATGGTGTTATTATTTTTTATTCTGATCATAGCGCAGCTAGTAAGCGGTTTAATGAGCAGTGATGGTATTTTAACTGATGGCCCGTTAGCGCAGTATGTATCGAGTGATACGATTGATTTTGCCAATTGGTTGCACCATATTAATTTTGATATTTTATTTTATGCGATTATTTTGCATGTTGTGGCTATTATTGCTTACAAAATTAAAGGCAAACCATTAGTCAAAGCAATGATCACCGGTAATAAAGCACTAGCAACACAAAGGTCAGAGCCAGAGACAAAGTCACCATGGGTTGCATGGGTTATATTTTTGCTACTACTAGTTTTATTAATGAGTACCTGGGGAAGTGAGCATTTAAGTTATTTGCTTAGTTAAAAAAAGTGGCGCTAATACAGCGCCATTTTTGTTCTTAATACACAGTTATATATTAGTCTTTGAATTGCTTATGACAATCTTTACAGCCTTTAGCCCATGCACCAAACGCTTTACCAATAACAGCTTTGTCACCGGTTTGAGCTGCTACAGCAAGTTCATCAGCATATTGTTGAAATGCTGTCGCTTTTTTCATAAAAGTATCGTTTTCAGACCATACCGCAGGAAGTGCTGATGTATCACCCTTATCAGTACCTGCGTAAAAAGCTTCCCAAGGCATTTTAGACAATGCCGCTGCGTTATTTGCACGCTGCTTAAATTGCTCTGCATCAAAAGGAATTTTACCCTTGAGCATGGCACCCATATCGCCTATTTGAACTGAAATCATAGAAAATGCAGCTTGGCGATACTCAATCGCATCACTCGGCTCTTTGAATGCAGAATTTGCAGATACGCTAAATGCGCATGTAGATAGTAACGCCCCGATAAATACTTGCTTCAATTTCACTTTACTCTACTCCTTTAAGGGTTCTTTAATTATCTTTGTATCTTAGCTCAGGCTTTAGTTCAAGGGAATGCATAGATTATTACTTTGATATTATTAATGGGCTTGAATCAGACTGATATTATTTCATGGTTTATTGTGAATGTTTGTAAACATGGTGTTGCTGGTTGCTGCTTGGTTGTGTACATTCAGATGTCATAAAAATAACCAATGAAGAGCGTTTATGAAAAATAATATTTTTAAGCTGTCAGCGTTGTCTGCAGCGATAGTAATTTCGTTATCAGGATGTGGTGGCAGCGATAATGACAATAATAATAAAGTCCCTGTTGTTACTGATGTTGCACCAAAGGCAAGTGATGTCGTAGTCGTTGATTTAAAACAGTGGGTTCCAGTTACTGCTGATTTTAAAGCAAGTGATAATGATGGTGATGCACTTACTTTTAGCTTTACTGAAAATGGCGAGGAAATTACCGCGCAAGATGGTGTGTTTAAGTTTAGCCATGGCATGTTAACGGTAGATGGTAACTCGTTTACATATGTTCCTGTCTCAGGGGAAGATGCTGTTATTGACTACACAGTAACTGCAAACGGTAAAACGGCCTCTGCGAAAATTAATATTTCAGGAATTATTGGAGACCCTCTTGCAAATGAGCAGTGGCATTTAAACAATACTGGTCAGAAAGCTTACTCGCTCAGTGACGAGATGAAGCAAGGCCTAATTGATTTATACGTTAGCTTATTTGGCGATACAGAAGAACAAGCGCAAGCCGATGTTAACGCTAGTTTTGCTCAATCGGAGGCGACCGAGCTTGTAGCTGGTGAAGATATGAATGTTGTTGATGCTTATGCTCAAGGTGTTACTGGGGCAGGTGTAACGGCAGTTGTAATCGATTCAGGTATGGAAATCCGCCATGAAGATCTGATAGATAATGTATTACCAAACCGTTCTTTAAACTTAAATGCTGATGCGACTGACCGTACAGATCCTACTAGTATGTCAAACAGTGGTGATCATGGTACAAGTGTAGCTGGTTTGATTGCTGCAAAAGGTTGGAATGGTAAAGGTGGCCGTGGTGTTGCTCCTGATGCTGGTTTAATTGGTATGAATTACCTTGGTGGTGCTAAAATCCCACAAACTGAGTTAATGGTGCATGGTTTCCCTGGAAGCGGCATTAGCACAACAGAAAATATTTCTGCATTTAACCGTAGTTATGGCATAACTTTCCCAACATTTATTGCTTATTCAGAACTAGATGAAGCTATTGAGTCATACCCAAACCTAAATCTGCGAGATGGTAAGGGTGCACTTAATATGAAATCGAGTGGTAACTCTTTTGTTGATGGCGGAGATGAAGGCTCACTATGTGAAGATAATGGTGCTAACGACTTAGGTTTAACATGTTACAACGGTGCGTTTGAGCCAAGCCAAGGTCATCCTTACTATCTAAGTGTTGCTGCTGTAAATGCAAATGGTAAGCATACTAGCTACTCAACTGCAGGTGCTAACTTAATGGTTTCAGCGCCAGCTGGTGAATATGGTCGTTGGGCACCTGCAATGGTAACAACGGATCAGATGACATGTATCAACGGTTACTCAGGCTTTAATAGTGGTGCTGTTGCAAGCTTTACTCAAGCATATGGAGAAGAGTTTGCTATAAGCCAATTCCCATTCAACTACCCTGGTAATGAAGATAACGCAAGTTGTAACTACACATCTACATTTAACGGTACATCGTCTGCTGCGCCAAATGCATCAGGTGTAGTGTCGCTAATTCTTTCCGCTAATCCTGAACTAACTTGGCGTGATGTGCGTCATATCTTAGCATCAACAAGTACATCAATTGACGCTGAAAATGCCCCTGTGAAGTTAACTACCGCAGATGGTGAGTTTGTTGCACATGACGGTTGGGTTGAAAATGCGGCAGGTTTCAGCTTTAATAATTTATATGGCTTTGGTCGCGTAGATGCTGGTGCAGCTGTTGCCATGGCTAAATCTTATGACGCTTCATTAGGTGAGCAAGTAATTACGGATTGGAATGGTGTTGGTTCAGTGGTTGCTGAAAGTGCACTAGCTTTAGAAATTCCTGATAACAGCGCTACAGGTTTAACGCAAGAAATTGTAGTTACAGAAGAGCTCAATATTGAAGCGATGCAATTTAAGTTTGATGTAAGCAATCCTGAAATGGGCTTCGGTTTGGGTAATGGGACACAAACATCTGCTGGTAACGATTTAGCTATTGAGGTTACTTCGCCAGCAGGTACTCGAAGTGTATTACTTTCATCTAAACAAGCTTTGTTCTTCCCTGCATATAGCTTCACTAATGGCTGGAGTGTTGGTTATGTACTTAAAGATGCTGTGATGCTTTCAAATGCTTTCTACGGAGAGTCTACGAAAGGTACCTGGACAGTTCGTTTGTTAGATACAAGCGCCGACAGCTTTGCATTTAGTAGAGGCACAAATAATGCCCTAGGCGTTACTGGTATTAGTAATAATAACTCAGCAAGTGTACTTGAAGGTGTATCTCTTCGTGCATTTGGTCACGCAGGTCAAGAGTAAGGATTATAAAGATGAAAATTAAACAATTAATCGTATTAGGTGCTGCTGCGTGTATTTCGTTAGGTGCTACAGCAAACACTAGTTCAGATAAAGAGCTTCAGTTTCCTAAAAAACAAGTAGCTAAATTAAACTTTGATAATGTAGATTTTGGTTCTTATAAAGTTGAAAAAAATCTGCGTTTAGTGCCATCAAGTGTAGCTTCAGATGATCATGTCGTTATGCGAAAAGGCGAGATGACAGTAGTCAGCGTAGAAACATCGTCGGATGTAGTGACTAAAGGAACATTAGTACGTAACATTTTTACTAATAACCTAACGTCATTATCAGGCAATATTACTATTCTTTTAAAAGATGGAATGAGTGCAAGTGATGTTGCTTCTGCTGCAGGTTTGAAGGTCGTATCTTTATTCCCAGGTACCAAAATAGCTGTTTTAGCTGTAAATGACGGCCAAGATATTTTAGTTGCGTCAAAACAGCTAAAAGCATCAGGCTTGATTAAAGAAGCTAAAATAGAAGTGCTAGAAACAATTTATACAGCGCAGTAATCTGTTTTAGATAAGTGAAACCCCGAGTAGCGTAATTGGCTCGGGGTTTTTTATTAATCGTTTATATCAATATCAGCGAAAATCATCCCTCGGCGCATACTGCGTGTTGCTAAGAACACCTCCCCCAGTAATGACATAAATGCACATATTAGTAATGCCATGGCACCAACAAAGCAGCTACCAATAGTGACACCTAAGTTAATCGATTGTATGTGTGATAAAAACAAAAGCATAACCACGGCACATACTAATAATGCGCTTAAGACACTTAAACTAAATGCAATATGGATACACCGAGAACGCTTTAGGAGTGCTCTCAGCTCAGTAGTTAAAGACAGGTTAAATTCTTCATCAACACTGACCTTTAATTTTCGTTCTAACTGTCTGGCTCTGTCAGTAATACGCGCCAAGCGATTTGATAATACCCCGAGTGTTGCAGCAATCCCCGTAATTAAAAAAACGGGTGCAACCGCTGTTTGAATGACTTTAGCCATTGTTAAAATGTTAATTACGTCGTTGTTCATTTTTATCCTTATTAATTAGCAGCATGAAGAGGCTATATAATGCTACTTCGTTATTGTTAGGATAACTGAAGTCATAAACATATAAAAAGAATTTCTAGGCTCCCTTTTTACATAGCTTCACAAACTAAATCTCCGTGCTATTAAATATTAGGTATATTTAATAAAAATAAAAACTACAGAGATTCCAATCAATGAAACACACCCCATTTGTTCTTACTTTTATATCCTTAGCTATTTTAGGGGGATGTAATAAAGCCCCTGATGTTGAGCAATCAGCAAAGGTTGAAAATGTAGCTGCTCAAACCGAAGTCATGCCGCCGATTGCGAAGAAAGTGCCATATGAAATGACAATCCATGGCGATACTCGCATCGATGATTATTATTGGATGCGTGATGATGAGCGTAAAGCTACTAAGGTAATTAGTTACCTAGAGGCTGAAAATGCTTACACAGATGCAATGCTTGCGCATACTAAAACACTGCAAAGTAGTTTATTTGAAGAGCTTAAAGGGCGAATTCAAAAAGATGATGACTCTGTTCCAGTAAAAGACGGAGAGTACTATTACTCGTCGCAAACTCGCGGCGATAACGAGTATGCTACTTACTTACGCAGTAGTGATTTTGCAGGCACCGATCAGGAAGTTATTTTAGACGTCAATGAACTAGCTAAAGGCCATGACTATTTTGCAGTTAGTGGTCTGAGTGTCAGCCCAAATGATAACTTAATGGCGTATGGTGAAGATACGGTGAGCCGCCGTGTTTACAATATAAGAATTAAAGATTTAAGCACTGGTAAATTATTAGAAGACACGCTTGAAGGCACCAGTGGTTATGTTGTGTGGGCGAACGATAATAAAACTGTTTATTACATTAAAAAAGATGCGCAAACCTTACTCGGTTACCAAGTTTATCGTCATACGCTTGGTACACCACAAAGCGATGATGAGCTTGTATACGAAGAAAAAGATACGAGCTATTACACTGGTATGAGCAAGAGCAAAGACGGCTCAGAAATTTATATTTGGCATAGCAGTACTGATGCATCGGGTTTGTCAGTACTTAGTGCAAACGATGTAAATGCTAAGCCAAAGCGTTTAATTGAACGTGAAGCCAACCTTGAATACAGCATTTCCAAATTAGGCAATACCTATTACATTGTGACCAATTTAAATGCGGTTAACTTTCAACTTATGAAAGTCGATATTGATAAAGCCGGCGACAAAGCGAATTGGCAAAGTGTGATCCCTGCGCGCGAGGATATTAAACTTGAAGGTGTTGAGTTATTTGATGACTACTTAGTATACCAACAACGCGAAATGGGCCAATCAACACTGATTGCGCGTAATTTAACATCGGGCAAAGAGTTACCACTAAGCTTTAACGACAGTGCATATACAATTAATGCGTACGGTAATAACGAATTAGAAAGCGATACGCTGCGCGTTTACTACACCAGTATGACCACTCCGGGTTCATCTTATGATGTTAATTTGGCGACTGGCGAAAAAACATTATTGAAGCAACAAACGGTATTAGGTGACTTTAACGCGGATAACTATGCATCTGAGCGTATTTTTGTCACAGCACGCGATGGCGTAAAAGTACCGGTGAGTTTGGTGTATCGAAAAGAGCTATTTAAAAAAGATGGCACTAACCCATTATTGCAATACGGCTATGGTTCGTATGGTGCAACAATGGATCCTAGTTTTTCTTCTGCACGATTAACGTTGCTTGACCGTGGTTTTGTATTTGCCATTGCCCACGTACGTGGTTCGCAAATGTTAGGGCGCCCGTGGTACGAAGCGGGTAAATTACTCACTAAAAAGAACACGTTTAACGACTTTGTAGATGTTACTAAGTCATTGGTAGCCCAAGGTTATGGCGATAAAGAGCAAATTTTTGCCCAAGGTGGCAGTGCTGGTGGTTTATTAATGGGCGCAGTGGCAAACCAAGCGCCTGAGCTATATAAAGGTATGGTGGCTGCGGTTCCATTTGTTGATGTGGTTACTACTATGCTTGATGAGACTATTCCGCTTACAACTAACGAGTATGGTGAGTGGGGTAACCCTAACGAGAAAGAATATTACGATTATATGTTGTCGTATTCACCGTACGATCAAGTTAGTAAACAAGACTACCCTAATATGTTAGTAACAACAGGTTTGCACGACTCACAGGTGCAATATTTTGAGCCAGCAAAGTGGGTTGCAAAGCTGCGTGACTACAAAACAGATGATAATAAACTACTATTTAAAATAGACATGGAAGCCGGCCATGGAGGTGCGTCTGGTCGTTTTAAACGCTTGGAGGACACGGCACTTAACTATGCATTTATGCTTGATTTAGCAGGTAAAAATAAGTAATAAAATAAAAGCGTAGCTTTTTAAGTGACCCCCAGTAGTTGTATATTGTAATTACTGGGGGTTTTTTATATTTGAATTGCCGCCAATTAAAGCTGCTTGGTATTAGCGCAAAATAGTAATAGTATATTGAGTTAAATTACGGTGTTTTACGAAAAGGGAAAATGTAATGGAACAAAATCAAGAGATTAAAGTCGTCAATAAAGATGACCGCACCTGGGCAATGCTATGTCATTTAAGTGCATTAGCGGGGTTTATTGTGCCATTCGGCTCGGTGCTAGGTCCCCTTATTATCTGGCTAATTAAAAAAGATGAAATGCCTATAGTTGATATACACGGTAAAAAAGCGCTTAACTTTCAAATTACTATGGCTATAGCTTACTTTGTGTGTTTTTTACTAATTTTTGCAGCTGTTGGTTTACTACTGTTACCTATGGTCGCTATTTTTTCATTTGTGATGGTGGTTATCGCAAGCGTGAAAGCCAACGATGGTAAAGAGTTTAATTACCCCCTTAGCTTAAATTTAATAAAATAAGCGTTTTGATTTAAGTTAAAAAGTCGTTCAAACCCAGCTTAATTGCTGGGTTTAGTTTTTAGTCATAAGGGAAAAATGCTCTATATAACATTATTTTTTACAGCATTTATATCGGCTACGTTATTACCCAGCTCGTCTGAAGTATTGATGGGTGGGATGATAATGCAAGGTAATACTAACTTATGGCTAATTTGGTTTGCAGCAACCTTAGGCAATGTATTAGGCAGTTGTGTTAATTATTGGCTTGGAACGCAAGCATTACGCTTTAAAGATAAAAAATGGTTTCCAGTTTCTGAAAAAGGGCTTAAAAAAGCGCAAAAGCAGTTTAATAAATATGGGATATATAGCTTACTGTTTGCGTGGTTACCTATTGTTGGCGATCCACTAACTGTTATTGGTGGCGTGTTTAAAGTGCGCTTTAGTATGTTTTTAGTGCTAGTAACACTCGGCAAAGGGCTACGTTATTTAGCTGTGATAGCCCTTGCCGTTGGATTATTTGTGCCAGTCCAGAGTTAGCGACACAGAGTCTGCAAAGCGCAGCGCATGAGGTTTATCCACTCGGGCTTTGGCGTAATTTACACTTGGGTGCGAGTGGCAAACAGCAAGAATTTCAGCAACTAATTTTTCTAACAATAAAAAGTGACCCTGTTCAACTAAGCTAATTACTTCTTTAGTAATTACCTTGTAGTTAAGTGCTTGTTCTACTTCATCAGTTTCACAAGCTTGATCAGCCGGATAATGAATTTCTAAATTAATGACTACATCTTGTTTTTTTTCACGTTCATCAGGATTAAATCCAATAAACGTGCGTAGCCGTAAGTTAGTTACATTAATTATTGCGTTTGCCATAGATTATCCTTTGATCAGCTGTAAAAACTCATTACGTGTTTTCGGATCGGCTCTAAAGTTACCAAGCATAACCGAGGTACGCATACTTGAGTTTTGCTTTTCTACACCACGCATCATCATACACATGTGTTTTGCTTCAACAATTACACCTACACCTTTGGCACCGGTTACTTCCTCGACCGCTTTAGCTATTTGATGGGTTAGTTGTTCTTGAATTTGAAAACGGCGAGAGAACATATCCACAATACGTGCAAACTTAGACAAACCTAATACTTTGCCATCAGGAATATAAGCAATGTGACAGCGGCCAATAAATGGTAATAAATGATGCTCACACATAGAGTAAAGCTCTATGTCTTGTATTAATACCATATCGTCAGCATCTGAGGTAAATACTGCATTATTAGTGATTTCGTTAAGCGTTTGGCGGTAACCTTGAGTTAGGTACTCCATCGCTTTTGCAGCGCGTTTTGGAGTATCGAGCAACCCTTCACGTTCTGCATCTTCACCGACTGCGGTTATAATTTTTTGATAGCTTTCTTTTAATTCGTTATGCATAAGTTTCTCGTTTATTTAGATGACTTACTTAAGATGGCGACCACCATCAACAGGTAAAGCACGGCCTGTGATGTAATGGCTGTTCAGTAGTAGGTCGATACTATTGATAATTTCTTGGCATCCAGGTTCGATACCCATTAATGATTTTTTTAAAGTTTTAGCGCGATACTGCTCATCATCATGTTGATTAAAAATAATTAATGATGGTGCGACTGAATTCACTTTAATATTCGGTGCATATTTAGCACTAAATGATTTGGTTAAGTTATCCAAGGCGGCTTTGCTGGCCGCATAGGCTAAGTGTTTTGGGCTGCCAGTTTCCACTACGTAATCAGTTAGATGAATAATGTCAGCGGGCTTAGCGTGAGACGCCTGATAATTTAATAGTAAATCTGCACAGCGTAAGTTTACCAAGTACGGTGTTTTTGCATGAATGCGCATCATATTGTCAAACAGCTGCTCAAACTGAGGGTTGTTAGCTTCACAGTCCCAGCTTGATGCATTATGAATTATCGCGCTTAGTGAGTCAGTCTGTGCTTTAAGTAATGTAATAAAAGTATTAATACCCTCATCAGAACTAAAGTCAGCATAAAGACAGATCGCCCCTTGTTGTTCTAGCAAATCTACCGCTTTATGGCGGGTACGATAAGTAATAATGACCGCTTGCCCTTGGGCTATAAAATGCTGTGCAAGCGCAAGTCCAATACGTTGTCCTGCGCCAGTAATCAAAATAGGGGGGGTCATAAAATATAAAACTCTCTGTTGGCAAGCGTTAAGGTTAACCGTTAAAATTTAAGCCACTTATTTTCACGCCATTTTTACGTAAAATATAAGCGGCTCGATCAGTTAAATCACACTTATAATATTGATTTAAAAAGCATCGTATATTGTTGGAATAGGCTGGCGCTTATGTTGCGTGCGTTGGTAAATTGCAATCAGTGTTTGCTCCACATGCTCAGAGACTGGTTTACCTTCTAAAAAGTCATCAATTTCTTCATAGCTTAAGCCTAGTGCTTCCTCGTCAGTTAAACCTGGTCTATCACTTTCTAAATCGGCAGTAGGTGCTTTTTCAACTAACAAAGCAGGTGCACCTAATGCTGTTGCCAATGCTCTAACCTGACGTTTAGATAGACCAAACAAAGGGGCTAAATCGCAGGCGCCATCGCCAAACTTAGTATAAAAACCAGTAATGTTTTCGGCGCTATGGTCGGTACCTACAACGAGCCCTTGGCAAAACCCAGCAATTTCATATTGTGCAATCATGCGTTGGCGTGCTTTCACATTGCCTTTAATAAAGTCTATTTTTTCTTGTGTTGGCAATGGCTGATTATTGCCAGCTAAAGTTGCCATCGTTTGCTCGTGCAGTGCGTCGGTTGCAGGCTGAATATTGACTGTCATACGGGTGCTGGGCTTAATAAAATCAACCGCCATTTGTGCTTCGCTTTCATCTGCTTGCACTCCATACGGTAAGCGCACAGCAATAAATTGATACTGTGTATCTTGGTGTTCTTGATTAAGCTCATTAATAGCAAGTTGGCATAATCGGCCACAGGTTGATGAGTCTACACCGCCACTAATACCTAGTACCAGCGAAGTTGAATATGCGGCTTTTAAACGTGCTTTAATAAAATTTACTCGGCGTTTAATTTCAGCGTTAACATCAATACTAGGCTGAACTTTCATTTCAGCCATAATTTCGGCGCGCATGGCCCGCTCCTTAAAGTTAAAAAGTTTTAATGCTCAAAAAAGAATAGCTATTATGTGATTTCAAATTACACAATTAAAGCCCTATATACTCTTTTATTTGTTTAAGTTGAGCTTTTAGTTCGTTAATTTCAGCAAGTAGATCATTGAGCTCTTGATTTTTTAACTCGTCAGTAATGGTCTGTGTTGCTATTGGCTCATCGTTTTCTGCAGAAGGTGCTGTAAATAAGTGGATATAACGGCTATCACGCTTACCAGATTCGCGAGGTAGTTTTTTTACATGGCTGTTTTCAATCAATTGTTCAAGCGATATTTCAACGTCGTCAATACTGGTAAAGTCAGCTAATCGAGCGCAACGGGTTTTTAATTCACCGGGTGTTTGAGCTCCCCGCAATAATAATAAACATATAATGGCGCGTTGTTGTGCGTTAAATTGTAAGTGGCTAAATTGTGTATTACAAAAGCGATGGTCGTATTTAGATACACGTCCACTGAGACCTTCATCTTCTGTTACCAAGCGTAAGTCGATTAATTCTGCAATGGTAGCCTGAACTTGCTGTTGGCTTAATTCGAGCACAGGAGCGCGATTTGATTTTTGATTACAGGCATTCGTTAAGGCATTTAATGATAGTGGGTAATGTTCAGGCGTTGTTGTTTGCTTTTCCAATAAACAGCCAATAACTCTTTGTTGTTCAACTGATAACTGCATAATATCCCTTACTTCATCGATTCTATTTTAAGCTTACACTGTTATTTAGCGCTAAGCCATTGTTGCAATTTAGCATGCATAGCAGGGCCATCGAGAGGTTTACTTAAATAGTCGTTCATACCGGCATTTAAACATTTGTCTTTATCCCCGCGCATTGCATTAGCCGTTAGTGCAATAATGGGGATGGTTTGATTCTCTAGACCCGCGAGGCCCTCTCTAATAGCCATGGTAGCTTGGTATCCATCCATAATTGGCATTTGGCAATCCATTAGAATAAGTTGATAAGTGTTTGCGTTTGCTTGGTTTAATTTCGTTAGTGCATCCTCGCCATCCTCTGCAATATCAAAAGTGAGCTCGGCTTGTTTTAATAATGCACAGGCAACTACTTGATTTACTTTGTTATCCTCTACTAACAACACATGGCCTTTCGCTTTTTTAGGTGTATTAATCGCTGGAGGGAGCGCTAACTCTTTGGGCTGTGCTGCCAATGTTACTTTTACCAGCGTGTCATACAAACCAATAGCGGTGAGTGGTTTAAAAATTAAGGCTGCTTCATTGTTTCCATAAAATAAATTGCTTTTTGAATAGCTCATTGGAGCCATAATCAGAATATGACTGTTCACTAAAAAATGTTTCAACTTTTCAGCCAAGGGGTGTGCTACAGGCTCCAAAAAGCTTGTGTCAATAATTGCCACATCCGGCGGTGTTTGTTGATTATTAGTTATATAAGTTTCAACCTCTTTATAATCACACACTGCACTGACATCTGCGCCCCATAGCGTTAATTGCTTTTCGATGATGGTGGCATTCATCTCGCTATTATCAACAATCAGTATTCGCTTTGCTTGTATATGTTGGCAATCTAAATCAAATGCTTGGTCTATCACTGAGGTAATGTTGACTGAAAAAGTAAAGGTACTGCCTTCATTGGGTAGGCTATATACACATACTTCGCCTCCCATGAGTTCGCACAGCTGCTTAACTATTGCCAAGCCTAAACCGGTGCCGCCATATTGGCGGGTTGTTGATGCATCAGCTTGAGTAAAAGAATCAAATAACTGTTTTTGCTTCTCTAAACTAATACCAATGCCGGTATCAATAATCGCACATTCTAAAGTCGTATTGTCGATAGTTTTTTCTATGGTAGCGGTTACCAGTACTTGTCCGTTTTGGGTGAACTTTACGGCATTGGCAATCAAATTATTTAAAATTTGTCGCAATCTATTTGGGTCGCACACAATCTCACTGGTGCTTACATGCGTAGTATCTAAAATCAATTGGGTGTTATTGCTTTCGGCCTTGAGCGCAAACGACTCCACAATTTCGCCGAGTAATTGTGGTAGATTAAATTGAATGCTTTCTATGTCTAACTTACCAGCTTCTATTTTAGAAAAGTCTAAAATATCATTAATAATCCCTAATAAAGATTCTGCTGACGATTGGGCAAGTTTAATATGATGACGTTGTTGCTGATCAAGAGAGGTCGCCTGAATGATATTAAGCATACCTAACACCCCATTCATCGGGGTGCGAATTTCATGACTCATGCTGGCTAAAAACTCACTTTTAGCGATCACCGCTTGTTCAGCGGCTTCTTTTGCCATTACTAGTTCTGCTTCCGTTTCTATGCGCTGTTCACTAGAGTAAAGGCTTCCTATTAGTGCGCCGATTGCAATTAAAAAACCTTCTTCGTTTTGCGTCCATGCTCTAACGCTTGCTTGTTCTGCGCATACAACACCAATTGAGCCGCTGCCTGCGGGGATCATTACACAGAGCATTGCTTTTATAGATGAAGGTTCTAGGTAGCTTTTTGCTAAGGGTGCGAGGCAAGCTTGTTGTTGAGCATTCTGGGCGCTAAAAACGGCTTTCTTTTCTAGGGTGGTAAAAAAATCAGGAATGTCTTGCTGGCGCCAAGGGGTATTATTATCACTGTTATTTTGGCTATAGCTTGCAATAGGACTCAGCTGAGTTTTATGCTTATCAAACAAGCGAATGCTTACTGTATTCACTTTAAGTGCACGACACACCGCACGAGTAATTAGCTCTTTAGATTCGCTTAATTTACCATTTAATATGTGGTCGCTAATTGTTAGCGACGCTAAAGTTTCGTTAAAGCGGGCTATTTTTTGATCTTCTATTGCTACCTTTTTACGGGCATCAATATTTTGTAATGAGCCGAATATTCTGATGCAGCGTCCATTTTTATGCTCTGCTTCACCATGTATGAGTGCCCAAATCACTTCGCCTTTGGCATTAATTACTTCAAGTTCAGCCTCGTAACTTTCACCGTATTTAACCGCTTTAGTGATCAGTTCAGCCGCCTTATCTCTGCTTTTTCCCTCTTTAAAGTAATATAAATCGGATGACCATTTAGGTTGCTCATCTAAAGGGTATTCAAATATCTTTTTGGTCATGTCTGACCAAAATACCTGTTTTTTTTCTAAATCAAATGACCATGCACCTACTTGAGCTAGGTTACTCATTACCTCGAGCATTTTTTCGTTTTCGTGTTCTCTATTGAGCATTTTTAAAAACAATAAAAACGCAAAAATAAGCAAACTTAAAATAACACTAATAACAATACGTAATGGCCAGACAGACGACGATGCTGGCTGCCAACCTGTTTTTGGCACTACATAGAGCTGCCAAGCACCGCCTTGGAAATTTAGATTAAACTCAAGCGGATTTTGGCTTGTAATTTCTGGGTCACCAAAGAAAAACTCACCTTGCTTACCTAACCCGTTACGTCCTTGAATGGCAACGGTGTATTTTTTTTGTAATTCGAAAATCCCTGCGTTGTTATAGACTTTTTCTAGATCGAGCACCACAGAAAGCAGCCCCCAAAAAGATTGGTCTTCAGGTAAATAAACCGGCACTCGTGCAATCAAAGCTTCATTGCCTTGAACTAACGTGAGCGGTCCAGCCATTACAATGGTATTAGTATCGCGTGCTTTAATAGCATCATCGCGTTGCGCTTTATTTTCTAAAAAATTGAGTCCAATGGCTTTTTCATTCCCTTTAAGCGGGTAGGTCATTGTGATGACCATATTAGGTGCAGCACCAATATTGCGTAGTTCGTTAGAGGTGTTAAACAGTGGGGCGGCAATTTGCCCAAAACGTGTTTGGCTTAAATTTGGCTCAGCAGCAACGGCTACAGCCAAGCCACGTATTAACTGAATATTTGATACCAAAGTAGCTTCAAGCTGGGCTCTGTAGGCACTGACTTGAGAAAGGACTTGTAAACGGTAAGCATCTTTTTCCCGATTATAATTAAGCCGCTCAAGCACTAAGCTAGTTATTACAAGTAAACTGATTGCAAATAAAAAGGTAAGCTTAAAATTATAAATGGATGTGCGTTTACTTTTGCGTTGTTGCCACATAGGGTGTAATTAAATTGTTAATATAGAAAGCTTAACTATAGCTAACTAACACTAGAAACAAAAATGGCGCAGTTAAATATGCGCCATTTTCTTTTTAACTATATACACGTTTAGATATTATGAGTCACTAACTTCGCGTGCCCAATGCTTCTGTTTCGCAACATGTAACTTGCGGTAGCCATCCAGTAATGCGGCGTGCTTTTTAAAGCCTTCAAGCGATAAACCTGGGAAAGTTAAGCCGTTAAAGCGTGTCCGACCTTCTGCAATCTCAATTGCAAGGGTGACATTATTAGCGCCAAACATAAGCCCTAAGGCGTCTTGGTAACTTGCATATTCACGTTCGTCATCGTATTTAATTTCTAAAATAGCTTTTAAACAACGGAAATGACGCATCGCGTCTTCATTAACTTGGCCGGTATGTAAAATCCAGTCAACCCAATCAGTCGCTTCTTCGCTGCCTGCGGCTAAGCATAAGTGTGCTTTCAGTTCACCAATACGTAGAGTATGCCAAGGCGTATCGGCATCGGTTGCTAAGCCAATGAATTCAGCAGCGCGAATAATATCGCTGTGACCAGCTTCTTCGAGGTTATCGTAAATTTCCATCAGTTGCTCAGTATCATACTGATCAAGTGATAAGAAAGTTTCGCGGAATTTAGCCCCTTCGTTGTTATTACGCCAAATAAGCTCATCTACCGGATAAATATCAGACATACCAGGCACTAAAATACGACATGCATACACATTTAAGTGGGTGTAATCCATGATGTAGATATCATGGCCCATGCTGTGAATTAAATCAGTACAGAAGTTATATTCTTGCTCAGTTGAACCACTAAAATCCCAATGTACAAATTCAAAGTCTGCTTCAGAACGGAAAAAGTCATGAGAAATTAAACCGCTTGAATCAATAAAGTGCAGTTCAATGTTTTCAGGTGTGGCTACTTCGTCGTTGTCAAAAGTGGCAGGTTGAAATACGTCTAGTTGATCTAGACGACGACCTTGCAGTAATTCGGTAACGGTTCGCTCTAGCGCCACTTCAAATGAAGGATGAGCACCAAAAGAGGCAAACACAGAGCCATCCACTGGGTTGATTAGCGTAACACTCATTACAGGGTATTTACCGCCAAGTGAGGCATCTGCAATACGTAAATGGAAGCCATGGCTACGCAATTCTTCACAGGCTTCATGAATTTTAGGGTATTGTTTTACCACTTCTTCAGGCACGATCGGTAAGCTAATACCTTCAGCAATAATGCGATTTTTAATGGCGCGCTCAAATACCTCAGATAACCCCTGTACACGGGCTTCAAATTTAGTATTACCAGCACTCATACCGTTGGATACAAAAATATTACCAATCACGTTCACCGGAATATAAATATCTTTACCGTCGCGCTGGCGGGTATAAGGCACAGTACAAATACCACGCTCAAAATTACCAGAATTAAAATCATAAAGGTGTGAGGCAGTTAATTCACGCTCAGGGTCGAAGTAATCCCATAAGCTTTCATCCATAATCCCTTGTGGTACTTCATCTTCTGCTACTTTAAACCACTTTTCGTTCGGGTAATGAGTAAAGTCACCATTGGCAAATTCTTCACCTAAGTAAAAATCAGCAAAAAAGTAGTTACAGCTTAAACGCTCAAAATATTCACCTAGCGCAGAAGCGATAGAGGCTTTATCAGTAGCACCTTTACCGTTAGTAAACATCACACCACAGTCGCTATCTTTTATATGAACTGAATAACAGTTTGCTACAGGGTTAAGCCATAGCGCTTCTTCAATATTAATATTTAGCGCTTTTAGCTTGTTTTGCATGGTAGAGATAGACGATTCTAAATCGCGGTCTTTACCTTTAATAAATGTTTTTTCAGTCATTTTGATCTCAACTAGGTCTGCACAATACATGAACTGTGTATTATCGTGGATTTTGATGTTTATTTCACCCTTTACCCGCTTTTCGTAGCGTTTTTAATAGAACGATTATGAATATATGCTAATAATAGTTTATTGAAAAAGTTGAAGGGTATATTTATGTTTAAAGTAATCAAGCGGTTGCTATTAATTGTTGTGGTTTTAGCGCTTGGGGGGACCGCCATTGTATACGGCGTGTTGACTCTAAGTTTACCTACCCTTGATGGTAAAGGCCGAAGCGATGCGGTAACGCAGCCAGTTAAAGTTGCTCGAGATACGCTTGGCCAAGCTGTTATTACTGCAGCAACTCGCCACGATGCTGCCTATGGCTTAGGTTATGCTCACGGGCAAGATCGCTTTTTTCAAATGGATTTACTTAGACGTAATGCCGCAGGTGAGCTCAGTGAGCTATTTGGTAAAGCCGCGCTCGCTCTTGATAAAAAAATGCGCTTTCATCAATTACGTAAACGCAGCCAAGCGATTTTAAAAACTCTCCCTGAAGCCGATAAGCAACTACTAAAAAGCTATGCACAAGGGGTAAACGAAGGACTTGCGCAAGTAGGGTACCCAAGTTTTGAATACCTACTTACAGGAGCTGAGCAACAACCATGGCAAAGCGAAGATAGTCTGTTAGTTATTTTTAGCATGTATTTAGATTTACAAACCGCTACCTTTGAGCGCGACCAAGCTTTAATTCAAATACAGCAGCAATACGGTGCAAAAATGGTTGAATTTTTAACCCAACCAAGCCAATACCAAGCAGCATTAGGTGGCAGTGTTTTAACACCTTATTCTCAAACTATACCTCAGTTACCAACGCAGCCATTAGCGGCGATTAAAAGCATCACTGCTAATTTAGAAGTAGGCAGTAATAACTGGGCAGTGACCGCAGATTTAACTAATACTCAAGCTGCGATGCTTTCAGATGATATGCACTTATCAATGGCGGTGCCGGTTATTTGGTATCGAGCGCAGCTTAATTACACTCATAACAATCAAGCGTATCAGGTAACCGGTGTTTCGTTACCAGGAGCACCTGCCATTGTGGTTGGCAGTAATAATAAAATTGCATGGGGATTTACTAATGGCTATATAGATACAGCCGACTGGGTTGCACTAACGGATAGCAGTAAAACATGGCAAGTAAATGAAGTGATTACCATGGATAATGGCAACGATGAAATCTATCCCTTAACGCTAAGTGAGTATGGCCCTGTTAAATACATTAACAATCAGCCTTATGCCTTAAGTTGGGCTGCGCATCAACCGTATGCCGTTGATATGCAATTGTTACAGCTTGAGCAGGCTGAAACAGTGGATGATGCCCTTAATATTGCAAGTAACGTGGGTATTCCGGTACAAAACTTAATGGTGGTAGATAGTCAAGGCAGTGCAGCTTGGAAACACATGGGCGGTATTCCTGCGCGAACAGCACCTAGTGAATTTGCCATTAATGAAAATGAATATTCAGCAACTTGGCAGCAAAATGAAGTTATTCGCCCGTTTGTTAAAAACCCTGAGAGTGGGCGCTTGTGGACAGGGAATTCGCGAGTGGTCTCTGCTGAGGATAATGCACGTTTTGGTAATGGCGGCTATGCCTTAGGTGCTCGTGCGATGCAAATTCGCGATCGGTTGTTTGAAAAGCAGCAGTTTAACGAAGGTGACTTTTATCAATTACAGTTAGACAATCAAGCGCGCTTTTTAACTCCTTGGCATGGCTTATTACTTGAGCAGTTAAAACAGCAGCCAGAACACAATGCAGATTATATCAATGCACTGGATAACTGGCAGCAATGCGCCTGCTCAACCTCCGTTGGTTATACCTTAGTAAAGATGTATCGTGATGAACTAATAAATATTTTATTTAGTAGTATTGAAGCGAGTCTCAATAAGCAGGATGGTACATTGAGTTATGTAAAGCGCGATTTAGAGCCCGCTGTTTGGCAATTAATAAAAGCGCAGCCAGCAAGTTGGATTAACCCGCAATTTACGAATTGGGAGCAGCAATTACAGGCAGCTTTTGAGCAAACTCTCGCGCAGTTAACAGCAAAGTTTGGTAATAACATTCAAAACTGGCAATGGGGTAAAGTAAACGAATTAGCGATTGAGCACCCATTTGCTAAACAAATACCTCTATTGAGTAAGCTACTAAATATGCCTACCGCTCCAGGGTTTGGTGATAGCTATATGCCTGCCGTACAAAAAACCAGTTTTGGCGCATCGCAGCGATTTATTGCCCAACCTGGACATTTAGAAAGTGCCATTTTAACTGTGCCTGGAGGGCAATCAGGGCACCCACTTTCTGAGTTTTATCGAGCCGGATTTGATGAATATGTAGAAGGTAAACACACCCCATTGTTACCGCAAGCATTCATGCATCAAATTGAAATAGTGCCTATGAGCGACTAGCTTTGGATGCAGAGTGAGCTAAATAAGTCGCTGTCACGTTTTATAACCATGATTATTAATTATAGGGTTACAACAATGAAAAAATTACTACCGGCATTAATAACGACTTTACTACTAAGCAACTACGCGGCGGCGGATGACAACCCAGTTACAGCTAAGCAGCTTAGCGAGCATGTGTACGTTCTATACGGACAAGGTGGCAACATTGCAGCCAGCGTTGGGGATGATGGCATATATATCATTGATGATCAGTTTGCCAAACTCTCAGCCGATATTAAAAAAACCATTAGCGACTTAAAGCCAGGCAGTGCAGAGTTTGTAATTAACACTCATCATCATGGCGATCACACCGGTGGTAACGAAAACTTTGCTAAAGCCGGAGCCCATGTTATTGCCCACAATAATGTACATAAACGCCTAAAAGAAAAACATGGCGAAGGGTCGGATTACCTACCACGAATTAGTTTTGGTCATGATTTAACACTGCACTTTAATAATGAGCAAGCGCATGTTGTGCATTATCAACATGCCCATACCGATGGCGATGCGGTGATTTTTTTCAATAATGATAATATTGTGCACATGGGAGACATTTATTTTAACTTTGGTAGCCTGCCGTTTGTTGATGTAGACAGTGGTGGCAGTGTTGACGGTGTATTAGCGGCGGTTGATGGTGTTATTAATCAGATTGATGATAAAACCCAAGTTATTCCCGGTCATGGCCCACTAAGTGACCGTTCAGGACTGATAACGTATCGTAAGCTGGTGCAAAAAGCGAAAGATGTTATGCTAAAAGCAATGCAAAATGACGCCAGTTTAGAGCAGGTACTTAAAGCAGACCCATTGTCAGAACTTGGCCTTGAATATGCAAATTGGTTACCTAAAGAGCGGGTAACCACACTTTTTTATCGCAGTTTAAAGTAGCGCACAGCGCGAATAAAAACGCATAAACCTAATAAAGCTGAGCATGTGTTCAGCTTTTTTGATTCTTACATGCCCCAAGGAGTTGCGTATGTCGGCAGAAAAAACCCATCTTGAAATTTGTAACTTAACCCGAGAACAATACCCACAAATTAAAACCTTGATGGACGAAGCTTACCCCGACCTAGGCGGCGCATGGCCAAGCCATACTATTTTTAGACTTATCGATCAGTTCCCTGAAGGGCAAATAGGTATTGTGGATGATGGCGTGCTAGTGGGTTTAGCGCTGAGTGTACAGGTAGATTATGCGCGTTTTTCAAACCCGCATACCTATGAAGATATTGCCGATGGCCACGACCGTGTATTTAGCGACACCACAGGGGATGCTTTATACGGTTTGGATGTTGCTATTAGTGAGCAATACCGTGGTATGCGTTTAGGACGCCGTTTATATGATGCGCGAAAAGAATTGTGCCGTCAGTATAATTTACGCGCTATTTTAGCGGGTGGCCGTATTCCGCGTTATTACAATCACAGCAGTGAAATGACCCCGATGGAATACATTGCTAAGGTCGATCAAAAAGAGCTGTATGACCCCATACTCAGTTTTCAATTAGCCAATGACTTTCAGGTTAAACGATTATTGAAAAAATACTTACCTGAAGATCAGGAGTCGGTCGGTTATGCCACATTACTTGAGTGGAATAACATTATGTATGAGCCAACCGACACCGTTATTGAGTCAACTAAATCAATCGTACGGGTAGGGGCTGTGCAGTGGCAAATGCGCTGTGTTGAATCGGTTGAAGAAATGCTTAAGCAAGTTGAATACTTTGTTGATACGGTATCTGATTACAAAAGCGATTTTATTTTATTCCCTGAGTTTTTTAATGCGCCACTGATGGGATTAACCGAGCAAAGCAATCAAACCGAGGCAATTCGGTATTTAGCCGAATACACAGAGACCTTTAAAAACGCCATGTCGCGTATGGCGATAGAATACAACGCCAACATTATTACCGGCTCAATGCCGCTTGCCGAAGACGATAAAATATATAACGTTAGTTATTTATGCCATCGCAGCGGTAAAATAGACGAGCAACGTAAAATTCATATTACCCCGCATGAACAAAATGATTGGGTGATCCAAGGCGGTGATAAAATTGCTGTATTCGATACCGATGCAGGCCGTGTAGGGATTCAAATTTGTTACGATGTCGAATTTCCTGAGCTATCACGTATTTTGGCTACCCAAGGCTTGGATATTTTATTTGTGCCATTTTGGACTGACACTAAAAATAGTTACTTGCGTGTACGCCATTGTGCCCAAGCACGTGCCATTGAAAACGAATGTTATGTGGTTATTGCAGGCTCTGTGGGTAACTTACCTGAAGTAGAAAGCTTAGATGTGCAGTTTTCGCAGTCGGCGGTACTAACCCCATCGGACTTTTCATTTCCGCACGATGCCACACTAAATGAAGCCACCACCAATACAGAAATGTTATTATTTAGCGACTTAGATATGGATAAGTTAAAAATTCTTCACAGTGAAGGGACAGTGCGTAACTTAAAAGACCGCCGTCACGATTTGTATGAAGTGATATTGAAAAAGAGAGATATTTAATGGCGTGGATGTATTTAATTATTGCTGGGTTACTTGAGATTGGCTGGCCTATAGGGTTAAAAATTTCTCAAACCCCTGAAACTCGTTGGCAGGGCATCGCGATTGCCATTGCGTTTATGGTCGCGAGCGGCTTTATGTTGTGGTTGGCGCAAAAGCAAATATCTATGGGCACGTCGTACGCAGTATGGACGGGTATTGGTGCTGCTGGTACGTTTTTAGTGGGTATATTATTTTACGGTGATGCCGCCACGTTTGGCCGTATTGCTGGTGTGTTAATGATTATTTGTGGTGTGATCACCCTAAAAATTAGTCATTAGTTATTAAAAAAAAGCGCAGGTTATACCTGCGCTTGTTTAGCTGCTCGGCAGCATTACCAATATCGCAGCCACTGCAATCAATAATAGCCCAGCGCTGTCTTGGCGTTTTAGCGGTTGTTTTAACCATAAAACAGCAATCAACATCGTAAAAAATACTTCTATCTGGCCGAGCGTTTTTACATAGGCAACATGTTGCAAGCTCATTGCGCTAAACCAACCTATTGATCCCAAGCAACTAAATATACTCACCGTACAAGTCATGCCCTTATGCTGAAACATAGTTTTAAATGTATCGCGTTCCTTTAAGGCAATATAAATACACAACATTAGTGTTTGTAAACTAATAACAAGCAATAAAACCCATGCAGGCGCATACGGAAAAGCAATCCCCGAACTCAAGCTGGCTTCTCTGATCCATGACGATGACAACGCAAACGAAGTACCGCAGGCAAGTCCTGTTAATGCTGTTTTTAAGCTAAAGTGTTTCACATTGGCGATACCACTTAATAGCAATACCGCAATTGCACCAATAAACACGCCAAACCAACCAAGTAATGAAAGCGTTGAGCCAAAAAACAGCAACCCGAGTATGGCCGCCATAAGCGCTTCACTTTTAGCTAGCCCGGCGCCTACAGTAAAATTATTCATTTTAAATAATTTAACCATGAGTCCCGTGGCAATAATTTGCACTATGCTGGCACCAATAATGTAGCTAATAAATAAAGGGTTGAATGAAGGAAAGGGAGCATCTTGGTAATAATAAAGCGCATATAAATACAGCCCAGCAATAGGGCTTGCCATAATAAAGCGGGCTAATGTAACGCCAGCAATGCTCACATGAGTGCTTAATTTACTTTGCAGAGCATTGCGCCATGACTGCATAAATGCAGCAAAAATAGTCAGTAAAATCCAAATCATCTTAAACAACATACAATAAGCGGAGGAGTAATTTAGCAGTACTGTGACATGAAAGCGACCATCAAAAAGGCATAATGAATATTCATCACCTGCGACAATTTGCCACAGTGACGCACTGCTTAAATCGGCTATAGTGTCTGGGATGTTACTGCTAGCCGCCAGAACTCAGGTTGTTTATATTTGGCGGCTTTTTTCTATTTGCTGTGTTATTTTGAGTTATAAATAATAACTTGAGAATGATAATGACGACTTTATTGGTTTGCGCCTTAATTGCAGTGGTCATGCCTTATGTTGCAAGGATCCCAGCTATTATAGAAATGAATAAGCTCGGTGGTTACGATAATAAACATCCGCGCCAGCAACAAACACAGCTTACAGGGCTCGGAGCAAGGGCGTTGGCCGCACATCAAAACTGTTTTGAGTCGCTAGCGGTATTTGCCGTTGCTTTGGCCGTGGTGTTAGGCACCAATAATGTTAATGTCGTAACCGAAACTTTAGCGATGACGCATATTGTAGCGCGTATTTTATTTTGTACTTTTTATTACTTAAACCTCGATATTATTCGCTCGATCACTTGGCTGGTGGGAATAGGCACCGCTATTGGCATGATCGCCGTCAGTTTATAACGAGAATAAGCAAAAACCACAAAGCAAGCAGCCTAAAAGGGTGCTTGCTTTATAGTCTTAAACACTTATTCCCATTAATGCGATATGTTAACTCGCTCTATTAAATCACTTTTTGTAACTGTACTGTTGAGTGCAAAATCAAGTTGTATTAGTACGTTTTGTTGTCCCATTGATGAAGGCGTATATTGCCATTGCATCAGTGCTCTTTTTGCTTCTTTGTTAAAGACTGCTTCTGGTTCAGCTTTTACAACAGTAATGTTAGCTGTTTTGCCTGCTGGGGTTATGTCGTATTTTAATACCACTGAACCGCTAATGCCTTGTTCCGCCGCTTGTTTTGGGTAAAGCGGTTCGATTCGCATTACGGGAGCGATAGATGTTTCTTTTTTAGCTGATGCTTCAGGTTGCTTTGCTACTGCTAATCCACTGAGCAAGCTTGCTGCTATAAGTAACGCGCTTCCTTTTGCTAGGCGCGAATGTGCGCCGTTATGTTTGATATTAGTAAGTCGTTGTAACATGGTTTTTTTATCTCCGTAGTGTGAATAAGCCATCAGACCCGCTGGCGCATTGGCAGCGCAGTTTACTAAGGCTTTGCTGTATAAAATTTGTTGCTGTGTGGTTTTATTACTTAGTACCCGTTCATCACAAGTTAGCTCTTGTAAGCGTCTACAGCTTGCGTATGCCATCCAAGCTAAAGGGTTAAACCACATTAAAATTGTAGCCAGTAATAGCAGCGCATTTGTTAGGTTATCTTTGCGTTTTATATGCACATTTTCGTGCTCTAAAATAAGCGCCAATGTAGCTTTATCAAACAGAGTATTGTAGTTGTGTGGTAAAACTAGCTTGCTATTTAGTACCCCAATTACCATAGGTGTTGCAACTTGATGGCTAGTAAAGGTTTCTACCCCTGAGCTTATTTCTGCTTGTAAATTTGTTACTTCACAAAGCTGTAGGTTGCTTACAAATCGGCGATGAATAATCCAAGTGGCGAATAAAAGCAGTGCCGTAATAACTACATAAAATAGCGCCCAGTTAATACTAATAGTGCTTATTAATGGTTGATTAGGAGTAATGATATAATGACTAATAGGACTGTTTTGTAATGGCCTAATTGCATTGGGTAAATTAGCGATAAGCAGCGAGGCTGGTATTAACCACAATAATTTATAAATAAGCTGCGAACCAATTGCTTTTAAGCCAAAGCGCTCAAGTAAAACAAATCCTGCAAACAACAGACTCAATAATAGCTGTTGCTCTATTAGCCAATTAAAGCTTGTTTGAATAACCATGAGAATCCCTTACTTTTGGTTTTTTTCCCAGTCATCGATGACTTTTTTAAGCTCGTTTATATCTTGTTGAGAGAGTTTTTCTGATTTTGCAAAACCACTTACCAACGGAGCTATACGGCCACTAAAAAAGCGCTCAATAAAGTTTTGGCTTTCTTTTAGGGTGTAATCAGCACGCTCTATACAGGGGGTGTAAATATATTGGCGGCCTTCTTTTTCGAAACTAAGCGCCCCTTTTTTAACTAATCGACCTAATAAGGTTTTAATGGTTTTTTCGTGCCATTGTTTATCATCACTCAAGCGCTCAATAATTTGGCTGGCATTAGCGGGGTAGCTAATCCATAGCGCATCGAGCACTTCAAATTCTGCTTTTGATAATTCGATCATTTTATTGCCTACAAATGTAATCTTTAACTTAAGACTACACTTGTAATCTATTTTTGCAAGTTTATTTTATATTTTTTAATCGCATTAAAGTGAGGGGGTGGGGGTAGCGTGAGCTTGTTAGTCTAAAACGTCGCTTTTATTAATTTTTATAAACTGGTTTTCAGGTAAATTTAAATGATCTAACAGTAATTCACTTATTTGTACGCGGTATAAATCAATCACTTTGTAACCACAGTAATGCGCCATTTTACGAATTTGTCGATTTAGTCCTTGTTTTAAAATAATACTAAACTGATTGTCAGTGATTTTAGTCACCTCACACGGCAAGGTCATTTGCTTGTCGACAGGGACGCCTGCAGCCATTTCTTCGCAAAAATCCGCATCTAAAGGTTTATTGACGGTTACTAAATAGCGTTTAGGCTGATGAAAGTCAGGGTGGATCAGCTGATTACAAAAATCCCCATCATTGGTTAAAATAAGCAATCCGCGTGAGTCTTTATCAAGGCGACCAATAGGGTATACCCGTGTTAGTTGTGGCAAGTGATGAATAAGGCTGCTTGGGTCGTGCTGATTGAGTTTACAATCAATTCCTACTGGTTTGTGATAAGCAAAGTAGACTAAATCGGCAGGGCCTTTAATGGCTTGGCCATTAACAATGACACTGTCGTTTTCGTCCACATGATCAATATGATTTGCGGGGCGATTATTAACCATGACCACACCTTCGTCAATCAAACGCGAGGCCTGCTTGCGTGAGCAAACACCGGCATGCGCTATGTACTTTGCGAGTCGAATTTTTGTATCCATGATAGCGCGTAATTAAAAAAATCTGATCGCGATTATAGCAAAGCTGCGTATTGATTACTTGGACAGTTAATTTAACAGTAGGTAGGTTAATATGGGTATTCAATTTTCAGAACTAAAAAAGCATCAGCCATTACAAAAAGTGGTGGTTCATTCACTGGAAATGGCCTTGTATCAAGTGTCTGTTGTCATTAATAATGTTGAATACTATGTACAAGAAAGCGATGGTGAATTTGTAAAGGCAGTCAGCCCATTACATATTCAAAAACGCTTTGAAGACATTGCCTACGCGCAAATGATGCTCAGGCATACCAGCGCTTATGATGAAATGTGTGGTCAACCGGAAAAAATTTCTAGCAATATGCTTGAAGTTCCCTTTGGACAAAATAACCTGTTTTAACATCAGGTATTTGCTAAAATAGGTCTATTTGGAATAGCCAATGTACCTATTGCAGGCAGAAAATACTGAGCAATTAAACCAAGCACTGCGTGTTAATATGCTTGAGTTTAATGCTCAACACTTCGACGCAGAGCGCCAAGCTCTCGGCTTTAAATATCTCGATAAACAGCATGAATTAGTTGCCGGTATAAGTGGTCATGTATTTGGCAATTGGCTGCTAATAAGTTGGTTGTGGTGTGCTGAATCGGCACGAGGCAATGGCTTGGCTGATTCGTTATTAACATCACTTGAAAATGCAGCAATTGAAATGGGTGCCGTTCAGGCTCAGCTTGACACCTTAGACTTTCAAGCCAAGCCTTTCTATGAAAAGCGTGGTTATCAGGTTAAATATCAATTAAATAATTATCCGCTCAGCGGTACGCGCTACTTTATGGAAAAGCCGCTGGTAGCGGCTAAATAATGCTGATTTGAATATTACTCTTTTGTGGTTAAAGGCGTGCCATCAAAGCTAATGCCTAAAAACGGTGTTGCCTCGGGCGCTAACATAAACGTACGAATATTCATGTGATCATCGGCACTTGGGTTGTCTAGTACATCTTCGCGGTAAAATTTACCAAAACAATCTAAGGTATTTTGTTTACTAAGACCGTTGAGCTTAGCAAATGCAAAAATTTTGCACGAACCGTTATTTTCACTCGCAGAGCTTAATAACCCATGGTTACTGAAGCTGCATGCTGTAAAAGTATAGTGCTCATCAATAACGGCCATAGTATCAGCAAAGCTAATACTTTTTGGCTCATCTGCGAGCGTTGTTAAATAATCTGTGAGCGTCATACGCTGTCCTTGTTATTATAATATGTCGTTAATTAACTAACTCTAACTTATATTATTAGTAAAACAAGCATAGGTTATATTAAATGGGTTAACGCATGAATGTTGGTTATTTCAATATCAGCCAACCCTTTGTAGGCATAAGTTTGTGCTTGATTATTCAGCCATACAGACTGACAGCCAGCGTTGTTAGCACCTTGCACATCGCTATCAAGGCTATCACCTATGTGCAAAATATCGCTGTTTTTGATACGTAAATGTGTTGCGGCTTGATCAAATAATGTTGTGTGTGGTTTAGCTTTACCATGCAAGCCTGCTTGTAACACCAGTTCAAACTTATCTTTTAAATTAAATCGATCAACCTCGACATTACCGTTAGTAATGGCAATCAATTTGTAGTGTTGACTTAGTTTATCAAGCAATATTAGTACGTCTTCGCTCACCGTAATATTGCTTCGCTCATCAGCAAATGCTTGATACGCCTTATGTACATGATGCTCTATTTCATCACCTTTAAAACCTAATTCAGACAACACTAAGCGCAAGGTATGCTTACGCCATTGTGTGACGTCATCAATAAGTTCTGGCTGCTGTAGTGCCGCGAGTTCACGGCATTGCTGCCAAAACTGTGGTCCTTGTTTTTTGTAGCCTGGTAGCGCATTTAAATAATCAATTTGCGCCTGAACGGCTGCGGTTATGATAGGACGGTTATCGTACAAGGTATCGTCTAAGTCAAAACTTAGCACAGAAAAAGGAGAAATTGCGCGATTAAATCGGATCATAGTTGCTGCTCTAATCGGTTCTTTTTTTAGCACGTGGGTGGGTGTTATCGTACACCTTGGCTAAGTGCTGAAAATCTAAATGAGTATAAACTTGGGTTGCAGATAAACTACTGTGGCCTAATAACTCTTGCACTGCTCGTAAATCCCCAGACGACTCTAAAATATGCGACGCAAATGAGTGGCGTAATTTATGCGGATGAACTTGCGAGCTAATACCTTGCTTTATCCCCCATTCTTGCATACGCAAACGAACTTGGCGTACAGAAATACGGCTTTTTTTGCTACTCAAAAATATTGCATGTTCATCTGAGCCCATAAATAGTGGGCGAACTGCTAGCCAATTGTTTAACGCCTCAAGTGCTTTAGAGCCAACCGGTATTAGGCGTTCTTTTGCGCCTTTGCCCCGCACTAATATTTCACCGCTACGAGTGTTTATATCTTGCATGTTAGCGCCAACTAACTCACTAATGCGTAAGCCTGATGAATACATCAGTTCCATCATCGCTTTATCACGAATGGCAAGTGGATCATCATCGGGTATTTCGAGTAAACGAGCCATTTGGTCAACATCAAGGTTTTTAGGTAAAGGCCGCGCAAATTTAGGGCCTTTTATGCCCTGTGCCGGATTATGGTAATGCGCTTGCTCAGTAATATTTTTTGCTTTTAAAAATTTATACAAACTACGTATGCAGCTTAATTTTAAGCTGATTGTTCTGCCACTTAATTGTTTTGCCCGCAGTGCCATACTGTAACGACGAATATGCTCACTTTGTACCGCAAACCAATTGTCGCACAGTTTATTAAAATACAAGGCGGCAAAACCTAATTGGCTGACATACTGATTAACGGTGTGCGCTGAATATTGACGTTCAAATTTTAAGTAATCACTAAATAATGTAATGGGTGTACGCCAGCTATCGCTTAAGTCGCTTATATTTGGCGCGTTATCGCTCATGCCAGTTCCAGTAACCGTATTTGCAATGAGCGCACAAAATCTAATACAAATAAGTTATCTTGTGAGGGCTCAAAGTGGTTTTCATCGTGGCTGCCAAAAGCCAAAATTGCGTAGGGGTTACTCGGCTCACCAATTAAATAAAGTGCGGTCGATTGGGTATCATTGTTGAAGAGTAAGTCGCGTTCTTGCTGATTTACACGGCCTAAATAATGATTACTATCTGACAGTCTATGCTTTACTAACTCTTCAAAGGCATTATCGTATCTAACGAGTTTGCATTCATTAATAGTCGGGCTCATACAAATAATATTGCGTAAGTTACTGGCCAGTGTATTAAAGTCGTAATTACTCCACAGCTGTCGGTGACATTGGCTAAATAAACGATAAACCAGTTCATTCTGGGTCGCATTTTTGCTCATGCTGTCTATTTGATTTTTTAGCTGTGTATTGTGCTCGCGTAATTGGCGCTGCTGAATATGCACTAATGAAGTAGCACCCTGTACTTGCTGTTGTAACTCAAGTTGCGCTAACAGCTTAGGTTGCTCAATTAAAAAATCAGGATGCTGTTGTAAGTAATCTATTACTTGCTGTTTAGTTAATTCACTCATAGTGCAACTTGCCCATCAAATACATGTTCAGCGGGACCTGTCATACGCACTGGATGGCCCTCGCCACTCCAGCGCACTTGTAAGCTACCGCCGGGTAAATCAACTTGTACTGTACTGGTGAGCTTATTTTGGATAAAACCAATCACCATGGCAGCACACGCGCCGGTACCGCAAGCAAGTGTTTCGCTTACACCACGCTCCCATACTCTGAGTTTAATGTGCTCTTGAGAGATAACCTGCATAAAGCCAATGTTCGCGCGTTGTGGAAAACGCTCATGGTTTTCAAGCAACGGGCCTAGGGTATCCACTTGGGCTGTTTCTATATCGTCCACTTCCATTACGCAATGAGGGTTACCCATAGATACGGCACCACTAAAAACGGTATGCTCTTCTGCGCGAATAATATAAGTCAGCTCACGTTTGGTTGCTTTGAGTGGAATTTTATTTGGCTCAAAATTAGGGTGACCCATATTAACGGTTACTTGACCGTCTTTTTCAATATACAGGGTGAGATTACCAGACTTAGTCGACACGCTGATTTTATGTTTATTGGTTAAGCCTTTCATGCGTACAAAGCGGGCAAAGCAGCGCGCACCGTTACCACATTGTTCTACTTCGTGGCCGTCAGCGTTAAAAATACGATAGTGAAAATCGAGATCGGGTGAGTAAGGAGCTTCAACCATCAGTAGTTGATCAAACCCAATGCCGAAATGGCGATCGGCCAGCTTTTTGATTTGATCACGAGATAAAAAAACGTTTTGTGTAATGTTATCAATCACAACAAAGTCGTTACCTAAGCCGTGCATTTTGGAAAAATTAACTAACATAGCGCTCTAATTCGGTTTTGCTCTGTGCTAATCATGCCACAGAGCAGCTAGTTGGCAAAAACGTTTATGGTAAAACTTTCTCACCTTGGTATAAGCTTTCGATAGTTTCGCGTTCGCGAATAAGGTGATGTTGCTCACCATCGACCATTACTTCGGCAACTCGTGGACGTGAGTTATAATTTGAGCTCATGGTAAAACCATAGGCTCCAGCGCTTCGCTGTACTAACAAATCACCTTGTTTGAGTGCCAGTGGTCGGTCTTTACCTAAAAAGTCACCGGTTTCACACACCGGGCCAACCACGTCATAGTTGTGGGTAGGTGTTTCGTCATCACGCACTGATACAGGAATAATTTTTTGCCATGCTTGATACAGTGATGGGCGTAACATGTCGTTCATACCCGCATCTACAATCGCAAAATACTTGTCTTGGTTTTGTTTAATAAACTCAACTTGTGTTACTAAAATCCCCGCGTTTGCGGCAATGGCTCGCCCGGGCTCAAAAATCAGTTCTAGGTGACGGTAATTTGCAAGGCGCTGCGTTACTTGTGCTGCATATTCACTTGGGTGCGGAGGTTGTTCATCGTCGTAGGTTACTCCAAGGCCTCCACCTATATCTAAATGGCTTAGCTCAATACCTGCATTTTTTAATTCATCAATTAATGCCAGTAGTTTATCAAGCGCCTCTAAAAACGGTTTGGTTTGTGTAAGCTGTGAGCCAATGTGGCAATCTACGCCAACAATCGTTAAGCCAGGTAATGATGCCGCATGTTGATACACACTTAATGCAGACTCGATTCCAATACCAAACTTATTTTCTTTAAGTCCAGTAGAAATATACGGATGTGTTTTGGCATCAATATCGGGATTAACACGAATAGAAATTGGCGCGTCTAAATTAAGCTCGCAGGCCACTTCTGAAATGCGCTCAAGCTCTGAAATTGACTCAACGTTAAAGCATTTAATACCTAATTCTAACGCATAAGCAATTTCGTCAGCCGTTTTAGCAACCCCAGAAAATACCACTTTGTTAGCAGCGCCTCCGGCTTTGATCACCCGTGCTAATTCGCCTTTTGAGACAATATCAAAACCCGCACCAAGTCGTGCCAATATGTTTAACACCGCAATATTTGAATTTGCTTTAACGGCATAACACACTAGGCTTTTGTGATCTTGAGTCGCATTAGCAAACGCTAAATAATGGCGTTCAAACGTGGCTCTGGAATACACATAACACGGCGTACCATAGTGCTGTGCAATGGTTGCTACGCTGACATCTTCAGCAAATAGTTGGTTGTTTTTATAATTAAAAAAATCCATTTACTGCTCCTGTTGTTGCTCGGCGGGTGTTTGTTTGTTAGGAATGTCAGTTGGCTGGTTTTGTTCAGCAGGCTGCTCGGGTAAGTACAGCGGGCCGCTTTGGCCACAGCCAGCTAATGCACACAACAATACGGTGCTGATTAATAGTTGTTTTAATTGTAAGGTATATGTCGCTTTCATTAGATTAATACGGTTGCTGGCTTTATAATCGCAGAGTAACAGAATATCTAAAAAATGCAGCTATTCGCGGATGATTTTATTCCTGTTACACTAGCTCTATAAACATGCACCCATTATTTAGGCGCCTCGCCTGCAAAGGAAATTAACGATGACTGATCACGAATATCACCAGTTAGCAGAAGCTCTTATGTTCACTATTGAAGAACAAGTTGATGATTGTGAAGCAGATTTAGATTATGAATCGGCTCAAGGTATTTTAGAAATTATTTTTCCAGATCGCAGTAAGATTGTGATTAATAAGCAAGCACCTTTGCACCAAGTATGGGTAGCAACAAAATTTAATGGTCACCATTTTGAAATGCGTGATGGGCAATGGATTGATAACCGCTCGGGTGCAGAGTTTTGGAGCTTCATTAACGAAGCGTCTACACGCCAAGCGGGTCAAGAAATTAAATGGCAATCAACACTATGAGTTTAGGGTTTGTAGAATACCCAGCGCAAAGCGCCCATAAAGCCACGGTGATTTGGCTGCATGGCTTAGGTGATTCAGGTGATGGTTTTGCACCTGTTGCCCCGCAGCTCGACTTACCTACTGAGTTAGGAGTGCGTTTTATTTTTCCGCACGCGCCTATGCAGGCTGTTACAGTTAATGGCGGTATGCAAATGCGCTCATGGTACGACATTAAATCTATGGATTTAGATAAACGTGCCGATGAGCAAGGGGTTAGAGAATCAGCTGCAAAAGTTGAGCAACTCATTACACAAGAAATTGCTAACGGCATACCTGCCAGTAAAATTATTTTAGCGGGCTTTTCGCAAGGTGGCGTTGTATCGCTTCATTTAGCACCGCGTTTAGAACAAAAGTTGGCTGGTGTAATGGCGCTGTCAACCTACATGTGTGTGCCACATAAATTGGCAGATGAAGCAAAACAAACACAGTTAAATATATTTATGGCTCATGGTAGCCAAGATGACGTTGTACCGCATAGCGCGGGTAGAAGTGCGTTCGAAGTATTATCAACGCATAACATGGATGTAAGTTGGCAAGAATACCCAATGGGGCATCAGGTTTGTACACAAGAGTTACAAGCTGTGCGCCAATGGTTAATTTCTCGCTTAAGTTAGTTTAGGAGCCGCTGAGGGTCAAAATGAGTCAAAAAATAGTAATAACAGCAAATGTAAAACGTGAACCACAGTTAAGCGAACCCAACGTGAGCTATGAGTGGCATTGGCGTCGGATTGTGAGTATTTCTATGTTGGTGATTATGATCTCTGCAGCGGTTATTTACGGCCTGTCTAGCGCCGTGAATGCTGATCAAGGGACGCCGCATCCTAATGAGCAGCTTGATTTTACTGAGCAACAAACAGCAATTGTGTCGCTAAGCGATGATAATGCAGCACCAGTAGAGAGTGAAAAAGCCATAGATGCAGATGAGGAGCTGGTAAGCAGTGTTGCGATTGCAGACCCTAAAACCTTTTCCTCAGTTGAGCAAAAACCAGCTTCTATTACTGAACAGGTACCATCGGAGCCTGAAGTTCAACAAAGTATTATTAAGCAAGAAGTAGAGCCAACGATCACTGCTGAGCCTGAAGAAGCAACCATTGCAGCAATAGATACTCAAGCCCCTGAAGTTGAGACTGTTAGCGCAAAGCCAGTTGAGCAAAAGAAATTTGCTGCATCTGCACACATTGCTAGTGTAGCTGTGGGAGCCAAAATAGATACAGCCACAATTAGCCGTGCAGTTCTGACTCGCAGTGTCAGTAACCGTGAGCCAACAAATGTATTTGCCGCCGATGTGCGTTTGAATCAATTTGAAGAGTCGCTGTCATTTTTTAGTGAGCTTAAAAACTTACAGGGACAGCAGGTAAAACATGTGTGGTTATTTGAAGGTGAAATAATGGCTGAAGTGGCGCTTAAGGTCACTTCTCCGCGTTACAGAACGTACTCAACTAAAAATATTATGGATACTCAATTAGGGCATTGGCGCGTTGATGTAGTTGATGAAAACGGGCTGCTCATCGCTCAAAAAGAATTTAGAGTTTTAGCAAATTAAATAGCCTTAGATTGAACAAGTTTTAATTCTAAAAGCTAGTAATTATTAATGGATATTTTATGACTGAAAAAACAAAGTTAGTTCGCATTGCCACTCGTAAAAGTGCATTGGCACTCTGGCAGGCTGAATTTGTAAAAGCGCAGCTAGAGCATTTTCATGATGACGTGCGTGTAGAGCTCGTGCCAATGTCGACTCAAGGTGACATTATTTTAGATACACCGCTAGCTAAAATTGGCGGCAAAGGTTTATTTGTAAAAGAACTAGAGCAAGCCATGCTAGATGGCCGTGCAGATATTGCAGTGCATTCAATGAAAGATGTGCCGGTAGAGTTTCCGGATGATTTAGAGTTACACACCATTTGTGAGCGTGAAGACCCGCGTGATGCATTTGTATCAAACAATTTTGCCAATATTGATGCGCTTCCACAAGGTGCTATTGTGGGGACTTCAAGTTTACGTCGCCAGTGTCAAATTAGAGCGATGCGTCCGGATTTAGAAATTCGAGACTTACGCGGCAATGTCAATACACGTTTAGCTAAGCTTGATAGCGGCCAATATGATGCCATTATACTTGCTGCTGCAGGCCTAATTCGTTTAGAAATGGGCGAGCGTATTCGTGACTTTATTGAACCAGAAGTCTCGTTACCTGCTAATGGCCAAGGCGCTGTAGGCATTGAGTGTCGTATAGACGATACCGTGACGAAAGCATTGTTAGCGCCGCTTGAGCATAACGAAACACGTATTCGTGTTAACGCTGAGCGTGCAATGAACCGCCATTTAGAAGGGGGCTGCCAAGTGCCAATTGGTGCTTATGCATTGGTTGAGGGTGACCAAGTACACTTACGTGGTTTGGTCGGTGCGATTGATGGCAGTGAAATTTTACGCGATGAAATTAGCGGTCACGTTGATGATGCTGAAAAGTTAGGTGTAGAGCTGGCTAAAAAATTATTAGCACAAGGCGCAGATAAAATTCTAGCTGACGTATATCGAGACGCATAATGAAACATATCTTGATAACTCGGCCCGAAGGAAAAGGCGCAGCCCTTGCAGAGCAACTTGAGCAAGCGGGTTATCAAGCGTCTTTATATCCAGTTTTAAAAATAACCTACTTAACGCCAACAAACGTTGAATTAAGCCCGCTGGTGAACGCTGACAAAATTATTTTTGTTTCACAGGATGCGGTGCATGCATTAAATGCACTTAAGCCTGCTATTAATACCAAAGCACAGTTTTATGGGGTTGGGCAACAAACAGCTGATACTATTTATGAAGTATTTGGTGTGCGTGCCGCACTACCAAAACAACATGACTCTGAGGGGTTACTCGCGCTTAAGTCTTTGGCTGATGTTGATGGCAGTAATATTGTGTTGGTCAAAGGTATTGGCGGGCGACCTGAAATAGCAAAAACCTTGAAGCAACGTGGTGCTTATTTAAATAATTGTGTGGTGTATCAACGTGAGCCAGTAGAGCCTAGCTCAGCTAACTGGATAGACCACTGGCAAAGCCATAATGTAAACGGTATAGTCATTACAAGTAATGCTGCAGTTGACGCCATATTTAATACTATCTCGGCGGCGCAACTAACATGGTTACAACAGTGCGAATTTTACGTTGCCAGTGAGCGCATAGGTACTTATTTACAGCAACAAAAAATAAATTCGACCCATATACATACTGCGGCAGGAGCTAGCGACCACGCTATGTTTACCTGCATTAATCAGCAAGGTAGCAAAATGAGTGAACAGTCAGCGACGTCAAAAGTAGAAAAAGCAGCGCAGCCAACAGCAAAAAACACCTCTAATACGACTAAAAGTGACTCTGTAAAAGCGAATAACCAAACGCAGAGCACTCCTCAAAAAGTAAGTAAAGTAGGTAGCGTTGCGTTAGTGATTTCCTTGCTTGTTGCCAGCGGTGTGGGTTATGAGTTTTATCAAAAGCTTAATGCCAGTAAAGTGCAAAATTTAGCAGTTAATACGCTGACAGAACAAAATAAAATGCTACAACAAGAGCTGCAAGCGCTTAAATCTGAGCAGCTTAGCTTGCAGCAAGCGTTGCTTAATAGCGAAGAACAAATCGCTATGGCGCTCAATGAAAACTCTGTAAAAAATCAACAAGCATTAAAAGCCGCGCTGCAAAAGGTGCAACAAAGTGGTAATACATTAAATCCACAAGAGGTCACCAGCTTGCAACGCATGGCTGAATTTAAACTGTGGGCAGAACAAGATTACCCAGGCACCAGTGCCGTGCTTAAACGTTTAGATTCATTGTTAAGTGATCATTCTGGTACGCTTGAGTTGCGTCAAGCAATTACACAAGACATACAAACACTCGACAATATTAAACCCGTTGCGACAGAAGCGATTTATTTACAATTAAACAGCGTAATAAAGCGTATTGATGACTTGGTATTTAATGCGGTTAATTTGCCTGAAGAGGCGAGTATAAGTGATGAGAATGCACTCTCTGAAGATGTTAGTGATTGGCAACAAAACATTCTTAATAGTTGGAATAAAATAGTCGATAGCTTTATTACTATTCGCCATCATGAAGGCGTATTAATTGAGCCACTATTAACTGACCGAGAGCGTCATTTAATTATCCAGCGCATCAAGCTTAATATTACTCAGGCGCAAGACGCATTAATGGGTAAACAAGCTAGTATTTATTTTAACGCTTTGAATGATACAAAACGTTTGGTTAATGAATACTTTAAACAAGATGACGATGCAACAAAAGTGGTAATACAGACATTAGCCAATCTTGAAAAAGAATCGCTTAACTTTAATCCTGAAGTGACACTGCAAAGCACTCAAAAAGTGAAGGAGTGGGCACAATGATAGGGCTGATTATTTTTATTGTCGCTATTGTATTGGTGCTAGCGATTACCCCCTTTGTGTTAGATGAGAAAGGCTATGTGCTGATTTCATTTAACAATACCACCATAGAGGGCACAATTGTTTCGTTTTGTATTATGGCAGCACTGAGCGCAGCGGTTTTATATTTAACTTACAAGCTAGTGCGTTATTGTTTATCTATATACAGAAACACTAAGCATGGCTTTTTTGCGCGAAGCCAAGAGCGTAAACATGCGGCTATAGAGCAAGCATTGTGGAGCCTCATTAATGATGATTACGAGCAAGTAGAAAATACGCTTTCAAGCAATAGTGTGCCTGCTAAATTTTCCGATATACGTTTAGCATTATTAGCAAAAGCTGCACTGGCAAATAATCAGCCTGATAAAGCGCTTGAGCGTTTATTTGAAATCAGCCCAGAACAACAACTTAAAGTGGCTAAATTGTGGTTAGCTAGTGGCGACAGCAGTGTAATTGAACCGCAAATACGGGTGGCTGCAGAATCTAAAAAAGCTACGGTACTTGATTTGAAGTTGTACACCGAAGTGTTAGTGCAACAACAGCATTTTAAATTGCTTGAAGACTTTTTACCGCGTTTGTTACGCAAAAACGCCTTGAATGATACCCAGTGGCAGCAAGTGTTTTTAGCTTATTTTGCTGCGCAAGCAAGTGATGAGTTAACCGCTAAATACCAACATTTAGGTAAAAAGTTGCAGGCGCATGCGCACACGGCTTATTTAACCCAAATGGCCAAAACAGGGCAGTTAGCAAGCATCGAAAATGAGCTAATTAAATTACTCAAGCAAAAACAGCATGATGAGCTGGCTTATATTTTAAGTGAAACTGCACCAAGTAATGCTTATAAGCTGCAATCAAGTATTCAAGAGCGACTAAAAAAAGATGAGCATAATAATGCGTTATTATTAGCGCTGGCGTGTTTAGCCAATGCACAAGGTGATTACGACTTAGCAGCACGTGTTTTTGACAAAGCACTCAATAGCGAAAATAAAGCACAGTATCGACAACAAGCGATATTAAGTTATGAGCACAGTGCACAATTAGATAAGGCACTTGTACTCTACCAATAATCAATTATAGTTATAAATCAATAATAAAAGCGCAGGAGCGACGGTTGTGAAAAATGTATTTACATTATCTTTTAGCCTCGCATGCGCTTATTTCTTTAGTGGTTATCTAAGTAACTTTTTATTTGCTGTTAACGGTTATGCGGTTGCCTCTTGGCCTCCGGCTGGTATTGCGCTGGCAAGCTTTTTACTATGGGGGCGTCGTGCTTATGCTGGCATTTTTGCCGGTGCGGTTTTTGTTAATTTAATTCACTTAGATAACTCCGCTGATATCTTAAATTGGCAAATATTAATCCAATCCCTCGGGGTTAGTTGCGCTATATTTTTTCAGGCTTGGCTTGGTGCATTCCTTATTACCAAAGTCATTAAAGCTCCCCTTAATTTATCTTCTTTAAAACTTAGTATTCAAAGCTTGGTGATTGGTGGGCCGCTATGTTGTGTCATAGCTGCTGGAGCAGGAACTAGTCTACTTGTTTTAAATCATTTTATTAGCACATCTGATGTCATCAGTACCTTTATTACTTGGTGGATAGGTGACTCAATTGGGGTGCTGATTTTTACCCCTTTAGTACTGGCCATATTTAACTATTCGCAGTTGCGTCATCGGCTGCAAGTTATTTTACCTGCGTTACTTATTTACGCCATTATCAGTATTAGTTTTTATGGCGCGGCCAGTGTAAAAAAACAAAAAGACCTTCAAAAACAAGACGCCAAAGTACTGATGACGCAAAGTGCCATTAATCAGAAGTTAGATGAAGTGGCTGCTCATCTATCTTTGTTAGGTGCATTTCTAGCAAGTAGTGATCAAGTTAGCCTCGATGAGTTTAATCATTTCACCTCTAAGCAGTTGAGCTATAGTGAAGAGATTTTAGCATTAAATTGGGTACCAATGATTACTGCCAAGTCTATTAATGATCCTGCTGAATGGGACAAAAGTATCGTTATAAAGCAAAGAATGGCGAATGGACAGTGGCAACAAGCACCCTTTAACAATACTTATTACCCCATAAAATACATTTATCCTATAAAGAACACGCAAGATTTGTTGGGCTTCGATTTGAGCTCTGATATAGATATTCGCGATGCCCTTAATAAAGCAAAAATTCTTAATGAGTTGGTACTGAGTAAACCATTTAAGTTAGCCCCTACAGATGATGAATTAAGCGTGCTTTTTATTTCTCCTGTATTTGGTGCTCCTGATATTGAAGGGGATTTCAAAGGATTTGTGATTGCACTCGTTAACTTAGCTAAGTTGTCGCAGGTACTTTCATTTGATAGTAGTGGCGAAGTCGCGATTAGCTTTACTGATATAAATAAAGTAGATAATAAACAGACTCTTTATAGCGTTGAGCATGACTCAATGACGTTGCTAAAAGATTATCAGTTGTTAATTGGGCATCGGTTATGGCAGGTAGAAATATACCAACCTAAGACGGAGTCAACCTGGCTTATTTATTGGTTAGCACAGATAGTGGGAATGTTATTTGTTTGGCTATTGATTATGTTTTTAATTTCAGTGGTAGCCACCAATGTTCGTATACGCGAACAAGTGGCAAAGCAAACGCTGACTTTGCGTCAGGAAAAGCAAAAAGCCGATAAAGCCAGTGAGATAAAAAGTCAGTTTTTAGCCAATATGAGCCACGAAATTCGCACCCCAATTAATGGTATTAAAGGCATGCATTACTTAGCACTGCAACAGCGGGATTGGCCACTAGCAAAATCTTACATAGAGCAAGCTGATGGTGCGGTCAGCGTATTATTGAGAGTGCTTAATGATGTGCTCGATTTTTCAAAAATGGAGGCGGGTAAACTTGAGTTAGTGCAGGAACCTGTGGAGCTAAAGTCTCTAGCAAAAGAAGTTATGAGTTTAATGCAGTTTGAGGTCAGTAATAAGCCTTTGTCACTGCAAGTTGAGGTTGATCATGATGCTCCTTTAGTTGTTAATACCGATCCTATTCGTTTAAAGCAGGTGCTGCTGAACTTATTAAATAATGCCGTTAAGTTTACTGCTAAGGGCAGTGTCACATTAAAGATTTGGCAGTCAGCAAAAATGACTTATTTTAGTGTCAATGATACGGGGATTGGAATTAGTGAGGAGGCACAAAAACAGCTATTTAACCCATTCTCTCAGGCTGATAGTTCAACCTCACGCCAGTTTGGTGGCACAGGGCTTGGTTTAAGTATTTGTAAAAAATTAGTGGAGCTGATGGGAGGAGCAATTGATTTAAAAAGTAGTGAAGGTCACGGCTCTACTTTTACCTTTAGTTTACCGCTTCATTCTCCGTTACCTAAAGCACAATATTATTCAGGTAAGTTAGATAAAATAGATATAAGCAACCTATCACTGGCGAAATATCGCTTACTACTCGTTGAAGATAACCCATTAAATCAACATGTGGCTACCGCTATTTTAGAAACCAAGCAGGGTGTTGTTGATATTGCTAATAACGGACTTGAAGCGATTAAAATGCTAAGCGATAAAAGATACGACTTAGTATTAATGGATATTCAAATGCCACAAATGGATGGCTTAAAGGCAACGAAAGTGATTCGTAATGAATTAGGGTTTTTAGATTTACCTATTATTGGCCTATCTGCTAATGCGCACGAAGAAGATGCTAAAAAAGCGATTAACGTGGGGATGGATAACTATATAACAAAACCGATTGATGCAGATGCACTGTTTAAAATGATTTGGTTTTATTTATCACGTTAACTCTTTTTATATAAAAAGCAGACATAAGACCTCCAAGCGCTATTTTAAGTATTCTACACTTGAAATATTACTGTACCTGCGTATCATTCGCGCAATTTTAATTCAACCGAGTAGCTATTATGATCAATAGAAAAATACCTTTGCTAGATATTCACCGTCATTTAGACGGTAATGTACGCGCGCAAACCATACTAGAACTTGGTCGTCAGTTTAATATCGCTTTACCAGCGGACAATGTTGAAGCACTTATTCCTCATGTTCAGGTTATTGATCCTGAGCCAAACTTAATGGCATTTTTACAAAAGCTTGATTGGGGAGTGACGGTACTAGGCGATTACGATGCCTGTAGACGTATTGCGATAGAAAACATTGAAGATGCGCAAGCGCAGGGCCTTGATTATGTAGAGCTGCGTTTTAGTCCTTATTATATGGCTCAAAGCCAAGGGTTACACCCTCAAGGCGTTGTTGAAGCAGTGGTTGATGGTATCCGAAGTGCAACAAAAGATACTGATATAAAAGCAAACTTAATTGGTATTTTGTCTCGTACATACGGAGTTAAAACCTGTCAGCACGAGTTGGACGCGTTACTTGCCTATAAAAATGATTTGGTTGCAGTGGATTTGGCCGGTGATGAAATTGGTTATCCTGGCGAGTTGTTTGTTGATCATTTTAAGCAAGTACGTGATGCGTATTTGGCTGTTACTGTGCATGCTGGTGAAGCGTTAGGTGCTCCAAGTATTTGGCAAGCATTAAACGAGCTTGGCGCAAGCAGAATAGGCCATGGTGTTAAAGCGATTGAAGATCCAAAACTAATGGATTATTTACGCGATAACCGTATTGGTATTGAATCGTGCTTAACCAGTAATATTCAAACCAGTACAGTGAATGATTTAACCAAACACCCACTTAAGCAGTTTTTAGAACATGGTATTTTAGCTTGTCTTAACACGGATGACCCAGCTGTTGAAGGCATTGAAATTGAGTACGAGTACGCAGTGGCAGCACCAAAAGCAGGTTTGTCACAAGCCGATATGGAAAAAGCGCAAGCGAATGCGCTGGAAATTGCCTATTTAAGTGACGCTGATAAAAGCGCACTTAAAGCTAAAGTCGCACAGCGTTAAGTTGCTTATATTATCCAGAGTTCAGGTTATATAATTAAAAATGCCACTGTTTACAGTGGCATTTTTTTATATGTGCGCATTACAACTAACGTAATTATTATAAAGTGCTTTTAATATATCGGCACGGCTGATCATACCTACCACTACACCGCCATCGATCACGGGGTAATTTTTAGGCTTACCAGGCTTCATTTGTTCTGCTAATTCCATAATATTGGTATCGCCGTTCACGGTTACCACATCTGTTTGCATCAACTGCGATACTTTAACCATACCATCACAAAAATAACTACTTTGCATTAAGGGTTTAAGTAATTCTTGCTCTGAGATAAAGCCAACGAGCACCTTATTATCATCAAATACCGGCGCGCCTAGTAGTTTAAATTTTTCTAGCTCTGCTATGGCAGTGGTCATTTCTGTATTAGGGGTGATATGAGGCAACTTATGTTGCATAAAATCTTTTACTTTTGTATTTAACATTTAGGTTTCTCCCGCTTAATGTTCTGTACAAAGTATGGTTTATAGATTGGATTTTAGGAAATTGTTTATGTTGATGAGCTTAATAGGTAATAACAATCACAGTGCTAGCAATTAAAACAATTAAGGCACCCTAAGGTGCCTTAAAATAATGCGCTAATGTTACTTTATAAACGCGAATGCATCTGCGTACATGTTTTCACGAGTGGCGCCATGATTTATAAAATCATCACGTACTATGCCAATCATGTCAAAACGACCTGCCATGTAAATATCGTAAGGTTCTAACGAGATGATATCGTTCATCACCGCTTTATGAACATAACCAGTGTGGCCAGTCCAGCTGTCGGTAGGATGCTCTACTACAGGAATAAATTTAAAGTTTTCATGGCTATCTGCCCATGCTTGCATTTCGGTATGTGCATATAGCGCCGACTCTTCTTTTACTCCCCAGTAAAATAGCACCGGGCGCTCACAGTTGATTTCAGCTAAATGCTCGGCCATTGACTTTGCGTAAGAAAAACCAGTACCGCCGGCGAGTAAAATAATTGGACGCTCACACTGCAAACGCAGCTGAGAAATACCTAAACCTGCTTCAATAGTTACGGTTTGGTTCTCGTTGTGGGCACTACGAAGGTGTTCTAATGATTGCATCGCGTAAGAGTCTGCGTTTGATGCGCCAATGTGTAATTCTAATGCATCAGTTTGTGAGGGGCGACTCGCGATTGAAAACGCACGTTTATCTTTTTCACCTAAAACCAGCTGTAAATATTGACCAGCTTCAAATGCTACAGGCTGTTGCGGCTTTAAAATAACTTTATGAACAAATTCTGTTAGTGGGCTGATAGAAACAACTTCAGCGAGTAATGTTTGCATGTTTTACCTTAAATTAGCGGATACGCACTTTATTTGAGCAATAATAGCATATCCGCAGGGTGAGTTTATAGCCTAGAGGCCCTAGACCAAAGTCGTTAAAGAATATCTAAGCTATCCCAAAGCTCATCAACTCGATCCTTAGTGGCTTGATCCATTACAATAGGTTCGCCCCATTCTCGAGTTGTTTCACCAGGCCATTTATTTGTTGCATCCATACCCATTTTTGAACCTAGGCCAGATACGGGCGATGCAAAATCTAAATAATCAATTGGTGTGTTTTCAATTAACGTCGTGTCGCGCGCAGGGTCCATACGAGTAGTGATAGCCCAAATTACATCGTTCCAATCTCTAGCGTTAATATCATCATCACAGACAATAACAAACTTAGTGTACATAAATTGTCGTAGGAATGACCAAACTCCCATCATTACGCGCTTGGCGTGACCTGGATATTGTTTTTTCATTGTTACCACGGCCATACGGTACGAACAACCTTCTGGCGGTAAATAAAAATCGACAATTTCTGGAAATTGCTTTTGTAAGATTGGTACGAATACTTCGTTTAATGCCACCCCTAAAATCGCAGGCTCATCCGGCGGACGGCCAGTAAAAGTACTATGGTAAATAGGGTCTTTACGATGTGTAATATGAGTGACCGTCATAACTGGGAAGTCGTCGACTTCGTTGTAGTAGCCTGTGTGGTCGCCATATGGACCTTCCGGCGCCATTTCTCCAGGCATAATATGCCCTTCAAGTACGATTTCTGCACTGGCTGGTACTTGTAAATCATTCGAGATTGACTTAACTACTTCAGTTTTACTACCACGTAGTAAACCTGCAAAGGCATATTCGCTTAACGTATCTGGAACGGGGGTAACAGCACCTAAAATAGTCGCAGGATCTGCACCTAATGCCACCGAAACAGGGTAGGGCTGGCCAGGGTGTTCTTTACACCACTCTTGAAAATCAAGCGCGCCACCGCGATGAGATAACCAACGCATAATGATTTTATTTTTACCCAATAGCTGTTGACGATAAATCCCTAAATTTTGGCGCTTTTTGTGAGGTCCTTTGGTAACGGTTAAACCCCAAGTAATCAAAGGTGCAGCATCGCCAGGCCAGCAGTGCTGAATAGGAAACTTAGTTAAGTCAACGTCGTCACCTTGTAAAATAACTTGTTGGCAGGGGGCTTTTTTAACTTCTTTAGCCGGCATATTAAGTACTTGCTTGAATACCGGAATTTGTCCGAGCGCTTCTTTAATGCCTTTTGGCGGCTCAGGCTCTTTTAGAAATGCGAGTAATTTTCCTACTTCACGTAATTCACTCACATCTTCTTGGCCCATACCCATAGCTACACGCTTTGGGGTACCAAACAAGTTAGCTAAAACGGGAATGTCGTACCCTTTAGGGTTTTCAAATAATAAAGCAGGGCCTTCGGCACGCAGTGTGCGGTCAGCAATTTCGGTCATCTCAAGATACGGGTCGATTTCTTGGCTGATGCGTTTTAACTCGCCTCGTTTCTCAAGTAAATCGATAAAATCGCGCAGATCTTTGTATTTCATTGTGGGCCGTTACTTAGCAAAAAGTTAAAAGTATTATACCCAGTTCATACAAGCCAAGTCATTAGCTGCGCTTAAAACTTAAAGCGCTCTACTGCACCTTTTAGTGAGTGTGCAAGTTGGTTAACGTCTTCACTTTCGCTTGCTAGGGTCGTTGCATTGTTGGCATTTAAGGTAGCCTGCTCGGTTACCTTAGCCATTATTTGTTGAATATCGGTGCTGTTTGCCAGTTGTTCATGTGAGGCACTCGCAATCTCTTTACTCATAGCATTAACCGATACCAGCGTGCTCTTAATACGCTCAACAGCACTATTTAGTTCAGTACTGTTTTCAACGCAATGCTTAGCCTGTTGTTGCCCATCATTTATTTCAGTTTGAGTGGTTTGAGTATGCTGCTGTAGAGTGTTAATCATGGTGGTAATTTCGCTTGTAGAACTTTGTGTGCGCCCTGCAAGCGAGCGTACTTCATCGGCTACTACGGCAAAACCTCGACCATGTTCACCAGCACGTGCCGCTTCAATTGCGGCATTAAGTGCCAGTAAGTTAGTTTGCTCTGCAATACTGCTAATGGTATCGACAATGGCACCAATTAGTTGCGTATATTGAGCTAGTTCTTCTGTACTGCTTACTGCTCTATCTAAGCGGCTTAAAAGTGCTTCAATGCTTTGGCTATTATTATTTGCAATGTCGTTAACGTCATTGGCAAATTGCGAGGCATTAGTAATTTCATTAGAGGTGCTTTGCGCTTGTTCGTGTACGGCTTGAGAACTTTGCAACATTTGCTGTGCTAATGAGGTTGCTTGTGCACTACGTTCCAGCTGTTGCTTAGCAACAATGGTCATTTGCTGGCCTTTTTCGCTGGTTTGAATAGCTGAATTATCTAGTTCGTAAGCATCGTTACTAATGGCTTTTATTAAGTGAGTTAAATCATCACAAAGCTTATTAGTGTTATGCATCAGAGTACCAAATTCATCTTTACTGCGGGGATTGCTACGCTTAGAAAAGTCACCTGAGGCTATGTGAGCAAGTTCTTTGTTTACCTTTTTAAGCGGTTTTAGCATAGCGTTAGTCGTAAAAACTGAAATAATAATCAGCAAAGCAATTAAAACAAACGCAATAATAATCACTAAACTAGAGCCGGTATTAATCGCTGACTTAGCGCTCTCTTGTAGGGAGTTAAAGCGTATGTCAGCCAGTTTATTAAGCTCAATCAGTTGACTTTCAATACTAATAAATGCCTGTTGAAAGCTTTCAAACCGCTGATCAACTTTATCTTTATTATTGAGCACAGCATTTTGCAATGCATACAGCCCATCAGGATTATTTAATAAGCTGCTTAAATCGTTAAACGCTGTAATTAGCTCATTAGCGTTGAGTTTATTAGCAATTGGGGCGGCTTGTTGCTCTAAGTAGCTAAGATTAGATTTAATATTATCGAGTAAAAAAGAGGTATCTTGCTGATGATCGTTTATATTTTCTGAAGTTGTTATTTGCCCAATCCCTTTGACATTATTATTTAAAGTAAATAATAAATCATCAACACGAGTCGCAGTGCCAAATACTGCATTCAAAAGTGATTGCTGGTTGCTCTCAACGTTTATGAGCTCTATATCAAGCAAGCGGTTACTGAGTTCACGAAGCTGTTCATTAAACGTAATTGTTAGTGCTGCGGCTGAGCTTTGCGCCTTAAATCGTTGCTCTTTTGCTGCAAGCATTTGGTTGCTTATTGTATTTAGCTGGGCGAAGTCTTTGTTAATAGCTGTAAGAAGTGTTTGCATACCTTGCTGCTGGGCAACTTGTGCTTTTAGTGTTTCTAATTTACTAAAAAACTGCGTTTGTTCAGCGTGTGCCTGCTTTTTATTTTCCAGCAGTAAATTAAGTTTAGTTTGGCTATAAGCAATGGCATTAAATTTAGTGATAGAAAGGAGTGATAAACGAAGGTCTTTACTGGCTTGTTGTACAGGCACTGCCAACGCTTCTATACGTGTGTTAGTGATACTAATTTGATTTAGCGACCAGTAAAAAAATATGCAGCTAGTAAGCATTAACAAGCCAATGGCTGAAAAGGCTAAAATTATTTTATGTTTTATAGCGAGAGATTGCATAACTTTATCAACAATATTAAGACTTTTGTTAGTGTAGCAAGTTTTTTAATTTGATGTTAGTTATTGGTTAATTGCTGCTGCATTGGTATTTTTTGCCGTTAATTATTAGCATTGCTTGCTCTCCTTTACTCCAAAATAACACCTCTTGATTAATGTATTTACTGCCTGAAGCACTCACCTCATGATTCAATATGTAATCATGATCATAAAAGCTCAGCTTTGCTTGCTTGTTGCTAATAATATCAAGTTTTGCAGGTGCGTTATCGCAAACATAGTTATTTGTAACTGGCTGCTTATTGCATGCAGTCAAAGCTATTAGAGCAATAATAACGATAGCGTGTTTCATTGGCTGTGCCTTATTGAGTCCCTTGTTTAATTAAGAGCTTAACAAAGCTAAATTAACCGTTGGTGAAAATATAGCTTTACGTTATGTTTAAGATCTTATTTTTAGTTAGGAAATTTCATGGCTGGCACCAACCTTTTAACATTACTGGATGATATAACGACTTTGCTGGATGATATTGCGACCATGAGTAAAGTTGCGACAAAGAAAACAGCCGGAGTACTTGGTGATGATTTGGCACTTAATGCTCAGCAAGTTACTGGGGTTACTGCTGATAGGGAGCTGCCCGTTGTATGGGCAGTGGCAAAGGGGTCGTTTTTAAATAAAGCCATATTAGTCCCTGCTGCGTTATTAATTAGTGTGTGGTTGCCTTGGCTAATTACTCCACTTTTAATGATAGGTGGCTTATTTTTATGTTTTGAAGGCGCAGAAAAAATATTTTTATCTCATCATGCAGAAGCGACAGAAGGTGCTGAAAATTTAGACCTGGCAGAGTATGAAAAACAAAAAGTTAAAGGCGCCATTCGTACTGATTTTATTCTTTCCGCCGAAATTATTGTTATTACATTAGGCACGGTCGCAGGGGCGACATTAATGAACCAGGCGCTGGTATTGAGTGTGATTGCCATCATTATGACAATTGGTGTTTATGGACTGGTAGCAGGGATTGTAAAGCTTGATGATGCGGGCTTATATTTACTTAATCAATCCAAACTCTCCGCAAGTAAGTTTAAAGAATTACTCGGTAAAGCCTTATTAGCTGCAGCCCCACGGTTAATGCAGTTTTTAGCCTTTGCGGGCACAGTGGCAATGTTTTTAGTGGGTGGTGGAATTTTAGTACACGCAATTGAGCTTTTGCATCATACCCAAGTGGATGTAACTCATTATGCGCAGTCGGTTGCTGGTAGCACAGGAGAAATACTAGCCCCTTTAGTATTTGACGGACTGTTAGGAATAGGTGCTGGTTTGGTTCTTGTGATTGCGCATGTCGCTTATACTAAGTTATTTAAAGCAAATAAGTAGCGGTGGTAACGCTACTTTATTTTATTCGCACTGAGTTGTTTTGCATAGTTGCTCAAGTTCGTATTTAGCTTTGCTATTACCTTGAGCAATGGCTTTTTTATACCAATAAATCGCTTGCTGAATGTTCTTTTTTGTACCTTGTCCATCACGATACATTTGAGCAAGATTTAGTTGACCCCATTGTGAGCCTGAGTTTGCTGCTAGGTTAAAGCTTTCAAGCGCTTCGTTATATTGCTTATCTTTATAGTAAATAATCCCTTGCTGATTATTCTCATCGAGCTTTAAGCCTTTATAAAGAGGTTTAGGTTTAGGTGGAAACATCACAAACCCGCCATAAAGTGAATATGCTTGTGGGCGTAGCACGTCAAATATAATGTCATCTTCGTATAAACGTTTTATTTCATTACGAGGCAGAGTAATAGTTTGAGAAGAAAAGTAATCTCTTTGTACTAATAAACTTGCACGCATCGCTGTGGTAATGGCACTAGTGCGCTTATAGCTGTAATTACTCACCTGAAACGTTATAAATTGCTCATCAAAGCTGAGTACTTGCGCAACTTTTAAATTAGTGAGTGTCCATGGTTCGTGAGTGAACTTATCGGCTTTAACTAAATAGGTATCATAAGCTTTTGGGGAGGTTAAATAGCTTTGTTTTAGTGCTTCAGTGTTGAGGTGCTTTTGATAAAAAAATAACGCCCCCCATAGTAATAAAATTAATCCAATACAGTATTTTGGTAGGCTAAGCTTTTCAAACAGAGGTAACGTTTTAATATTGATAGCCTCACTATGTCCGCATTGATAGCACTCGCGTTTATAGCTTAACTTGATCGGAAATATAGGAAAAATGGTAAAGCGTAAAAAGCGGCTTTGATTAACTAAGTGATAGCTGTTGTTGTTGCAGTCGGGGCAGCACTGAACGTGTGTAAAATGAGGGAATGACTGACTAGTATTGAAAAGCAACATAATAAGGCTCCTTGTTAATTTACAACTTTAGAGCAAGTGATAAATTAGTAAAGCAGCAAACTGTAAGTAATTATGTCATATAGGATTAGTTTATATAGCCCATACTTTTTAATATGGGCTTTGTAGAGAATCAGCTTAGAAGCTAAATTGTGCAGCTAAACGTACGCTAGTGCCTTCACCTACGGTAACGTTATTTAAACCGCCACCGGCTAGGTAGTTTTTATCGAATAAGTTCTCAATATTTAAACGTAAGTTAATATCGTTGTTATTTAAGTTAAGCTTGTAGGTTGCGCCAATATCAACACGAGTATAACCCTCTTTTGTTACGGTGTTAGCGTTATCAGCAAAACGCTCTCCTTCGTAGAACGCACCTGCATTAAAAGCAACAGCGTCATTGAGTTCATAACGTGTCCATAAAGAGGCAGACCATTTTGGAGCATCAGTAGGGCGTTTGCCCTCTAATTTTTCATCACGCTCATAGTTAGCATCTAAATACATGGTTGATGCCATAACAAATAAACGGTCAGTTGCAGCACCTTGAGCAGCAAGCTCAAAACCTTTATGGCGTTGCTCACCTGCCTGCGTGGTGATGCTGGTTATATCACCGATAGGGTTAATAAGATCTTCGCTCACTAAGGTACCTGTTTTGCTAATATCAAATAAGGCACCGCTAAGCATTAATCGGTCATCAAACAGTTGCCATTTCACCCCAATTTCCTTTTGCTCAGAGGTAATAGCATCGAGCTTCATACCGTTATTAACATCTTTATCATTTACTAATGTTTCGTTTTGCGGCTCAAATCCTTCTGAGTAACTTGCATAAACAGTTGCAGAGGCATTTGGATGGTAAAGTACACCAACTTTAGGTACGAACGATTCGCTATTGCTGTTTTCTTTACTTTGTTTATCGTAACGACCACCTAGCGATAGTTGCCATTCTGGTGAGAATGAAATTAAATCTTGGATATAAATCCCGTAGTAGTCGTAAGCAGATGAGCTAATAGTGTCATCTGATTTGTAACTTATATTTGGGCGATTAGGCTCATTTTGATCGGCAGAAAAATTAATCGTATCAGCAGATGTGCGTAATTGGCCGTAGTAATAATCCAGTGAGTTAACGCCTACAAGTAATTGATGATGTAAACCCACTGTTTCAAATTCGCAAATGAAGTCAATAAAAGCAGTTTTAAACTGCCAATCATCGAAGCGATCGTAAGGACGTGACTGGTAACTATCACCTTCGATAAAGTCACTTGGCTTACGTGGTGCTGACTCAAAGCGCTGGCGTTCAAACGTTTGCTCATTGTAGCCTAAATTTACTTGCCAGTTATCGGTTAAAAATACTTTGAAATCAATACCCATGTTTTCAACAGTAATGTCGGTAAAGGCCCATGACATATCACGAATTGTTTTGTCATCGCCAATAATGTTGGCATCATTATCTATCCAAGCGCCAGTATCTAAGCCTGCTTCATCATCAGTGCGATCATAATGAACACGTACTAGGGCATTATCGCTAATATCGTAATCAACCACTAAGGCACCTAAGAAGCGATCGCGTTCGCGGTTATCACCATTTTGGTATTCTCGCCAGTATTCAACATCTTGTTTTACTAATACACCACGGGCACGTAAATCTTCAGACTCGGTGAGTGCGCCGCCAGCATCAAGCATAAAGCGAGTTGAACCATGTTGGTCAACATCGGCACTGGCACTAAATAGCGTTTGTGCAGTTGGCTTTTTAGTTACCATATTAACTAGGCCACCAGGACCTGATTGCCCATACAAAATACTTGAAGGGCCTTTAATAACTTCTACTTGCTCTAAAATTTCAATGGGTTGTTGGTAGTGAGACCAATGCTGGTGGCCATCACGCAGGTAGCCGGTTGATGAGCTTAATTGAAAACCACGTAAGTTAAATACTTCTCTGTTTCGTTGTTTAGACCCTGCAGTTAAACTAGCATCATTGGTCAATACTTCACCAAGAGTGGTTGCTAGTTGCTCATTAACGATTGTGTCAGTGATTACGGTAACTGACTGTGCGGTATCGAGTAATGAGGTTGAGGTTCTCATTGCCCCACTGGCATTATCTACTTTGTAGTCGTTGAAGTAGCTACCTTTAACTTCAATGCGTTCTATATTTGCGGTGTTGGCAAATGCATTTGCAGAGGTGCTGGCTAAAAGTGCAATAAAAAGAGGGTTAAGTTTCATTAGTGGCTTCCGGCTTAGAATTATTAGAGTAGTAAAACGCCGCAGATCTTAATGAAAACAACTATCATTTGCAATATCTTTATTGCAACTTTTAATCGTACGTTGCTAATGGTTGCTAATTGTTAATTCTGCTATTATTAGCCGCATATTAATTGAGACTTTTCTCAAGTTATTTTTTGCTATGGAATTTACTGTGACTGCAACTGCTTTTTCATCGTTGGCCTTACCTTCAGGGTTAGTTGATAATTTATCAACGCTTGGCTACACCCAAATGACGCCTGTACAGGCGCAAAGCCTACCGCCTGTTTTAAGTGGCAAAGATATTATTGCCCAAGCCAAAACAGGCTCAGGTAAAACAGCGGCATTTAGTTTAGGCGTTTTAGCCAAGCTAAATGTAAAACGCTTTCGTATTCAGTCGCTAGTATTATGCCCAACTCGTGAGCTTGCAGAGCAAGTGGCGGTTGAGATGCGTAAACTAGCGCGTGGTATTCATAACATTAAGATTTTAACTTTGTGTGGTGGGGTTTCAATTGGGCCGCAAATTGGTTCACTCGAACATGGTGCACATATTATTGTGGGTACACCGGGGCGAGTTGACGATCATATTCGCAAAGGTACATTGCGTTTAGATGATGTTGAAACTCTGGTACTTGATGAAGCCGACCAAATGCTTGATATGGGTTTTCAAGACACTCTCGATGCCATAATTGATCGCATTCCAACCAATCGTCAAACGTTGTTATTTAGTGCTACTTTTCCAAAATCAATCGAAGCTATTGCTAAGCGTGTACTTAGTAATCCAGAAATGATTAAAGTAGAAGAGCAGCAAGAAAAAAGCACGATTAAGCAATACTTCTACAAAATGGATAATAATAAACAGCGTTATCCAACGCTTAAGCTGTTACTTCTTAAATTTACCCCGCAAAGCTGTGTGGTGTTTTGTAATACCAAGGTTGAAACGCAGCAAGTATGTGATGATTTAGCCGATGAAGGTTTTAGTGCGGTGGCACTGCATGGTGATTTAGAGCAGCGTGACCGTGAGCGTACACTGATTCATTTTGCGAATAAGAGTGCGTCTATTTTAGTGGCTACCGATGTAGCTGCACGAGGCTTAGATATTGATGACATGGACATGGTGATTAACTATCACTTAGCTCACGATCCACAAACTCATGTACATCGTGTTGGCCGTACAGGACGAGCAGGTAAAAAAGGGATTGCGTGTTCTATTTATGGTGAGGCAGAGCAATTTAAAGTGGCTCAAATTGGCGACCATTACGAGCGTGACTTTACTCCTGAGCCAATGCCATCTTATAACCTACTAGATAAGCCGCCATACAAACCTGAAATGGTGACGCTGATGATAGATGCAGGCAAAAAGCAAAAAGTGCGCGCGGGTGATATTTTAGGCGCATTAACCGGAAAAGACGGTGTTGCTGGGCGCCAAGTTGGTAAAATCAACGTACTTGATAACGTGGCATTTGTTGCGGTAGAGCGTAACTCATCTAAACCAGCGTTACGCAAATTAACCGAAGGTAATATTAAAGGACGTAAAATTCGTGCTCGTCGGCTAACGCGTTAACTCTCGATCTAATCTGAGCAACTCGCCTTGAGTTGCTCATATTCTATTTTTAGTTGTTTAAACACCTCATTGTCACCCCCTTGTTTATCTGGATGATGCTGCACTGCAAGTTGTCGCCAACGCTTTTGTAATTCTTTTAGTGTGACTGGCGATGTTAATTGCCAACGCACCAGCAGTTGTTGTTGCTGCTCATTACTCAGTGGAATTTCGCGATAAGTAGGCCTACTAAATTGCTGCCAAAAGCTATCTAATAACGCCTTGACTTCATCCGTAGATGTTTCAAAATTTTGCCAGTTTAAATAATAGTCGCGTAGTGGATCGTTAGGATGTAGTTGGTTATAACTGGAACTGTTTACTAGTTCAATATGTAAGCTTTTAACGACTAATTGTTGTTTTGGCATTAATTGCTGTTGTAGCTGATAAAGCGCATTCATAATTAAAAAATTGCGCTTAAATAGGTCGCGCTCAGGCTCGGCAGCTAAAGTATCAAGAAACCCACGTTGTTTTAACTCAGATGCTAAAGTATGAACCATCCACACTTTTTTATTGATTAATAGTTCAAAAATCTCATCTATCAGAGGGTTAAGCATTGTTTACAATCTATTAATTAGTGTATCTTGGATAAATTATCATATACCCAAATAACATTAAACCCCAAGGAGTGGGCGTGAGTGCCTGTTTTGAATTGGTCTAAATTAGATGTTTATACTTGGTTTGGGTGTCGTTTTGTTATGGCTAGCAAGGATTTAAGGATATTTTTATGCTGACTCAGTTAAAGCGCATCTGCTTTATTGGCCTTTTGGCTGTTTTAAGTAGTGCATCAAATGACGCTTTATCAAATGAGCAGCCAAGTTTGTTTGAGCAGTTTAATCTTGAACAAGCATGGCCTGAAAAGCATCGCCTTGCAACCGATATCTTATCGAACCCTGATGTTCCAAATTTACAACGCATTACTATTTATAGCGATTTAGCTGAGCTGGCGTTTGCGCAAAGTGATTTAGCCAATGCACTAAAATATTTTAAATTGCTAGAGACCAATAGTACGTTAAAAGATCAGCCTAAACTTTTCTTTCGTGCGATTAAAATGCAAGGAGTTGTGCTTTATTATCAAGGGTTAGTGCAACAAGCGGTCGTTGATTATAGCCGCGCGTTAAACATCGCAATTGCGCTTAAAAGTCCGATAAAACAGGCTAATTTACTTAGTAATATCGGGCTTGCTTATTTTGATATGTATAACATGGAGCTAGCTCTTGATTATTATCAGCAAGCCAAAGTAATTTATGAAAAAGAGGGGAGCGCACAAGATAAGGCCGATATATTACATAATATTGCCGGTATTTATATTCGTCTCTCTCGATATGAGTCAGCTCTTGAGATGTACCGTGAGGTTTTAAAAGTTTTTCAAGAACTTGGCGATGAAGACGGTGTTGCCCAAGCATACGGTAATATGGGGGTGGCGTACACAGAATCGAGACAGTACCAATTAGCACTGCATTATAATCAGTTGGCCTTACGTTACTATCAAAGCGTTAATAATGCGTTTCAACTTTCTACCAAGCATACAAACTTAGCCACCATCAACCTTAAACTAAATAAATTTGATGTTGCCTTTTATCACGCTAATGCGGGCCAACAATTTGCAATAGAAGCGGATAATAAGTCTTTATTAGCGGCAGCTTTACATGTGTTGTCAATTGTTCAATTTGTACAAGGTGATACGCAAAGTGCCAAACAAACCTCAGAGCACTCAATTACCCTTGCCAAAGAGTACAATAATGGCATGCGTATTAAAGATGGCTTAGGAATTGAAGCACTAATAAATGCGAGCTTAGGGGATTATGAAAAAGCGCTAAATTTACACCAACAGTACGTTGATTATCAGCGTAGTGTGAATACCGAAGAAGCTTCAAAAGCGGTCAGTCAATTTCAAATCCAGTTTGAATCGAATCAGCTAAACCAAGAAATTAAACAATTAAAACAACAACAATACTTACAAGAATTGCAAATAGCTAAGCGTTCACAGTTAACGTTTTTGTTGGTGATTGTTGCCATATTAATTTTAATTACGGTAATTGCTGTTTATAAGCGCCGAACAGAAAAGCAAGCTAAGTTAAAGTTAAGCGAACAAGTTGAACAGCGTACTAAAGAGCTACAAAGTGTGGCGCAAGAGCTACGTGAAGCAAACGAGGTGAAAAGCCAGTTTTTAGCGAATATAAGCCATGAAATAAGAACACCGTTAACTGCTATTTTGGCACAAACTGATGATCTTATTAATGGTCTATACAAGCCGGAACAGTTACAAGATGAGCTTAGAGTAATACAACGTCAAAGTGAGCATTTAAAAAGCTTGATTAATGATGTGTTGGACTTAAGTAAGATAGAGGCAAACCGGTTAGAACTTAATATTAGTTGTTTTGATGTGGTGAAGCTTATCAACGATATTCACGCTATGTTTTCTCCTCAAACTAAAGCGAAAGGTTTATCGTTAGTTTTAGACTGCCAGTTAGAAAAATCCTATTTTACGCGATTAGATTTAACGCGAGTAAAACAAATTCTTATTAATTTATGTGCTAATGCTATTAAGTTTACTCATAAAGGGCAAGTAACTATTGGTGTTAATAAAACCGAGCAAGGGTTACTCTTTTCGATTAAAGACACTGGGATTGGCATGAGCTCATCTCAACTTAAACTTATTTTTGAGTGTTTTAGCCAAGCAGATAACAGTATTAGCCGACGTTTTGGTGGCACAGGACTAGGTTTGAGCTTGTCGCAGCAATTAGCGGCGATGATGGGTGGCTACATAAGTGTTCAGAGTGAGTTTAAAAAAGGCAGTGAGTTTTCATTTTATTTGCCTTGTATACAAGTTGAAGAGCAAGTTTGCCATGACGATCAGCAAGCTAAGTCAGATGAGCGACACAGATTATTATCGGGTAAGGTGGTGCTTGCTGAAGATCACAGTGATAACCGCAAACTGATCAGTCGTTATTTACATTCTCTTGGGCTAGAAGTGATTGCCGTTGAAAACGGTGAGCAAGCAGTAGAACAAAGTTTAAAGCTATACCCAGATTTAGTACTATTAGATATTCAAATGCCTGTTATGGATGGTATTTCTGCGTTTGAACTACTCAAGCAATGTGGTTATGAGCAGCCTATTTTAGCATTAACGGCCAATGCCATGAGCCACGAGATTGACCACTATTTATCACTTGGCTTTAGTGACTATTTAGCAAAGCCAATCGATAAAGAGTCTTTTTATACTGTGCTAGCAAAATACTTAAATGCTGCAAATACAGAGGTATCAACTGAGCAGGTTCATGTTGATATGAGTGATTTAGTAACGAGCTTTCAACAAAGTCTAGCCGAAGAAAGCGAGCTTATTGAGCTACACTTTAAAGATGCTGATTATCAGGCACTACAAAAAGATAGCCATCGAGTGTTAGGGGCGGCACAAATGTTCGAGTTTAAAGACATAGCCTTAGCGGCAAAAGCGCTAGACGATGAATTACTTCAGCCACAAATAAATACACAAAGGCTAACAACGTTAGTCAATAACTTACAGGCACTGTTTAAAAAATACGAATAAATTAATTTACTCTGAAAATAAAAAAGACACCATTTGGTGTCTTTTTTATTTAAAAACGTTGATTTAACTAGAGTTTAGCTTACTTACGTTTCATCGAATCAAAAAACTCATCGTTGGTTTTACTCATCGATAGTTTATCAATTAAAAATTCCATGGCGTCAATTTCTGACATGTCATGTACTATTTTACGTAAAATCCACAGCTTTTGTAGTTCATCTGGCTTAGTGAGTAATTCTTCACGGCGTGTACCAGAGCGATTAAAGTCGATAGCTGGGAATACACGTTTTTCCGCAATTTTACGGTTAAGGTGTAGTTCCATGTTACCTGTACCTTTGAACTCTTCGTAGATAACTTCATCCATTTTAGAGCCGGTATCAATAAGCGCCGTCGCAATAATTGTTAAGCTACCGCCTTCTTCAACGTTACGTGCAGCCCCAAAGAAACGCTTAGGCTTATGTAGCGCATTAGCATCTACACCACCGGTTAGTACTTTACCTGATGATGGAATAACCGTGTTATATGCACGTGCTAAACGGGTGATTGAATCAAGTAAAATAACAACGTCTTTTTTATGCTCAACTAAGCGCTTTGCTTTTTCGATAACCATTTCCGCAACTTGTACGTGGCGAGAAGCTGGCTCATCGAATGTTGATGCAATAACTTCGCCTTTTACTAGGCGTTGCATCTCAGTAACTTCTTCCGGGCGTTCATCAATAAGTAAAACCATTAATGTAACGTCAGGGTGATTATGTGTGATTGATTGCGCAATATTTTGTAGCAACATTGTTTTACCCGCTTTTGGCGGTGCTACTAATAAACCACGTTGGCCGCGGCCAATTGGTGATGCTAAATCAAGAACTCGTGCGGTAATATCTTCTTTACTGCCGTTACCGCGTTCCATACGAAAACGTTCGTTTGCATGAAGTGGGGTTAGGTTTTCAAAAAGGATTTTAGTGCGAGAGTTTTCAGGTTTATCAAAGTTAACTTCATTTACTTTAAGCAAAGCAAAGTAACGCTCACCGTCTTTTGGTGGACGAATAAGACCTGAAATAGAGTCGCCAGTACGCATACTAAAGCGGCGAATTTGACTCGGAGATACATAAATATCATCTGGGCCTGCTAAGTAAGAAGCTTCTGATGATCTTAAAAAGCCAAAACCATCTTGCAAAATTTCTAAAACACCACCACCGAAGATATTCTCTCCGCCTTTGGCGTGTGATTTAAGAATTGCAAAAATGATATCTTGCTTTCTCAAACGGGCTACGTTTTCGAGCCCCATGGACTCAGCTTGGTTTACAAGCTCTTTTATAGACTTGTCTTTTAATTCGCGTAAATGCATATTGGTGGGTTCTTTATTACAGTTGTCATACTCAAAATCGCTTTATTAGATCGTTGAGTGAGGTTCGTTGAATATAACTAAGGATTAGTTGGCTTTATAAACTAGCAGGTCATTACAGCAGCGTCCAGTACTTCTGCAAAATAAATTATAAAAAAAGGGCTGAGAGCCCTTTTTTTAATTAACACTTATTAGATGTTATTTTCTAAAAACTCAACTAATTGTGTTTTTGATAGTGCGCCTACTTTAGTTGCAGCTACTTGACCATCTTTGAAAAGTAGTAGTGTAGGGATACCACGAATACCAAACTTTGGTGGTGTGCCTGCATTTTGGTCAATGTTTAATTTAGTGATAGTTACACGGCCATCAAACTCATCAGCAACTTCGCTTAGAATTGGGGCGATCATCTTACACGGTCCGCACCATTCTGCCCAAAAGTCTACTAGTACAGGTTTGTCTGATTGTAATACGTCAGCTTCAAAGCTATCGTCGGTAATTTGGATTATTTTCTCGCTCATTGCGCTCTCCGGTTTAGTTAGGCGAAATATTTAGTGCGTATTTAAACACTCTTGTTTCTTATTGCAAGTTTAAACGTTATGCTTAAACGCTATGACTAAGACACATTTGACCGATAAAAAGTTTTCAGACTTTGCTATTGCACCGGAAGTGGTTGCCGGGTTAACCGAAAGTGGGTTTGAATATTGCACACCCATTCAAGCTAAATGCCTACCTTTTATTTGTGAAGGGCGCGATATTGCGGGCCAAGCACAAACAGGTACTGGCAAAACGTTGGCATTTTTAACTGCCACGTGCCACCGGTTATTACAATCTAGCAAAGCACCTAGTAAACATCCAAGAGCCCTGATCATGGCCCCAACTCGGGAGCTTGCGATTCAGATACACAAAGATGCAAAAATTTTAGCGCCGCACTGTAATCTTAACTTAGGTTTAGTATATGGTGGCGAAGATTACGAAAAACAACGTGCACAACTAGAAAAAGGCGTTGATATTTTAATTGGCACCACAGGTCGCCTAATCGATTTATATAAGCAAGGCTGTTACACCCTTAATGAAATTGAGGTAGTCGTGCTAGATGAAGCCGATCGTATGTTCGATTTAGGTTTTATTAAAGATATTCGTTATATGTTCCGTCGTATGCCAGATACGTCAGAGCGTTTAAACTTATTATTCTCTGCTACGCTATCGTATCGTGTGCAAGAGCTTGCATTTGAACACATGACCAACCCTGAGCATGTGCAAATAGAGCCCGATGTAAAAACAGGTAAACGTATTCAAGAAGAGCTATTTCATCCTTCACAAGAAGATAAAATTAAGCTGTTGTTAACCTTGATTGAAGAAGAATGGCCTGAGAAAGCCATTGTTTTTGCTAATACCAAGCATAGCTGTGAAACCGTATATGCATGGTTAAAAGCAGACGGACATCGTGTGGGCATGCTCACCGGTGATGTAAACCAAAAGAAACGCCAGTCAATACTCGCGCAATTTAGTAAAGGCGAGCTAGACTTTTTAGTGGCTACCGATGTTGCTGCACGTGGTTTGCATATTCCAGAAGTAAGTCATGTATTTAATTTTGATTTACCTGACGATTGCGAAGATTACGTTCACCGCATTGGTCGTACAGCTCGAGCAGGCGCTTCAGGTCATGCAATTAGCTTTGCGTGTGAGCAATATGCTTATAACCTTCATGAAATTGAAGAATACATTGAGCACAGCATTCCATTATCACATTACGATAAAAGTGCATTGCTAGATGATTTAACGAAGCCGACTATTCATAGAAAACGTAATTTTTCTACTGGTCCACGTAATCGTAGTAATAACAACGGACGTCGCCCAAATAATGGTTACCAAAAAGGACGGTCTTAACCGACCGTTAGTTTGATTGTATTTGTAACTAGAGGTTTTTGAACGGTGGGGCAACTTAAACCGCAAAAAAATGTATATGCAGTCATTGATTTAGGCTCAAATAGCTTTCATATGCTTATTGCCAAATCAATGGCGGGCGGCCTGCAAACAATAGGACGCGTCAAACGTAAAGTAAGACTCGCGGCTGGGCTTGATGATGATAATTTATTGAGCTTAGAGGCTATGCAACGAGGCTGGGAGTGTTTGGCCTTGTTTGCAGAGCGGTTGCAAGATATTCCAGCGCAAAACATCACCATTGTTGCCACTGCAACACTTCGTTTAGCAACCAACGCCGACGACTTTAAACTACGTGCAGAAGAAATATTAGGACATAAAGTTAATGTTATTAGCGGCGAGCTAGAAGCACGAACGATTTATAAAGGGGTTGCACATACCTCTTCATGTACAGGCAAGCAGCTGGTTATTGATATTGGTGGAGCGAGTACCGAGGTTGTTATTGGCCAAGGCTTTGAAGCGCGTCACTATAAGAGCCTTAATATTGGCTGCGTGACTTTTCTCGAACGCTACTTTAAAGATTGCCAATTAAATGAAGCAAACTTTAATGCTGCTATAAAAGCAGCGCGAAATGTTGTTGATAAAATAGCACCTGAATATAAAACAGCTGGTTGGCAACTTGCCTCTGGTGCGTCAGGTACAGTGCAAGCTATTCAAGAAATTATGGTGGCACAAAATTTAAATGAAATGCTCACCCTTGAAAAGCTCTATACCATCAAACAACAATCCATAGCTTACAAAACAATAGCTGAACTCGATTTACCAGGGTTAAGTGAAGAGCGACGGTTAGTGTTTGTATCTGGGCTGGCTATTTTAATTGCACTGTTTGAGTCACTAGAAATAGAACAAATGGGGTTAGCGGGTGGTGCTCTTCGTGAAGGTGTTTTATATAGCATGCTACCGGAGCTACATAATACCGACATTCGCCAACGTACTATTGATGGTTTTATGAACCGTTATCATGTTGATCAAAAGCAAGCATCTAGAGTATCAAGTTTAGCAGTACTGTTAGCTAATGAAGTCAGTCAGTATTGGCCGATTGAAGCACAAAACGGATTACCGCTTTTGAATGCCGTCGCGCAGCTGCATGAAATAGGTTTATTAATAGAGTATAAGCAGTACCACAAACATACCGCTTATATCTTAGAAAATACCGATATGCCTGGTTTTTCACAATCAGAACACAAAGTGATCGTTGCTATAGCTAATAGTCATCGCTGGGACCTTCAAAAGGGATGCTTAGATCATCTAGGTGTACATAGTATTGTTACCGCATATATGGTTCGACTATTACGTATTGCCGTTATTTTATCTATGCGCCGACAAGATGATGTGTTGCCAAACTTTAAGATAACAGCTGAGAATGAAGAGTTAGTGATTCAATTTGAAAATAACTGGTTAAAAAACCACCCATTGATGGCAAGTGAGCTAAATCAAGAGATTAAGTATCAAAAAAAATGCGGTTGGAAACTTAAAGTGAGTTAGTTAATCCGGCTTTCGCAGAGTTTTTAGTGGTTAAAATGAGCTTTTAGTTGTATTTTTGTTCGAACAGTCATTTATTTCAAGTTTTCTGCAAAAAAGGGTTGATCTGTTTTCGGATCTCCCTATAATGCGACCCCACTGAGACGGCAGAGCGCAACGCATAGCGAGGCACGAGCTACTCAGTGAGTCGAGTAAAACTTAGTTCTGAAAACTTTCGA